>CAZZLX010000035.1:0-14446 GCA_964655235.1 uncultured Rhizobium sp. | reverse complement strand
CCCATGGTCGGCAGGTCGACCGGGTCGAGCCGGACCTTGAAGCCGATGTCCTTCAGCGGCGCGGCGACCACGACCGAACCGTCGGAGATGCCCTGGTACGCGGGCAAGGTCATCAGCACGATCTCCTCGCCCTTGTAGCCCGAGGCCTTCAGCATCTCCTTGGCCTTCTTGCGGTCGTGCACGTTGTAGAGCTGCTTGCCGGCCTCGTTGAAATAGGGCGTGCCCGGATACTGGTATCCCGGCTGGAGGTCGTAGGCGCCGTCGGAGGCGACCTCCATGATCTCCTCCATGTCGAGGCCGATCTGCATCGCGCGGCGCACGTCGAGCTGGTCGAAGGGCGGGTTCGCGTGGTTGACGAAGGCCATCTGGATCCACCAGCGCTGTACCGGATGCAGCACGATCGCCTTGTTGTCCTTGAGGCGCTTGGCGGACTTGGTCGGCACGTCCTCGACCATGTGCAGCTGGCCGGTCTCGAGCCCGGCGACGCGCGCCACACCTTCCTTGACGTAGCGGAAGTCGAGCTCGTCGAGCCACGCCACCTTGAAGCCGCCGAAGCCCGACGTGCCCTTGTGGCGCATGTCGGGTGTGTAGCCGTCGTAGCGCTTCAGCTTCACGTGGCTGTCGGCCTGCCATTCGACATGCTGGTAGGGGCCGGTACCGATCGGATCGGCCTTGCCGCCTTCGCGGTCCTTCTGGTCGGCCGGGTAGATCACGATCGGGTTGGCGAAGGAGCTGATCTGCTCGAGGAACATCGGCACCTTGCGCTTGAGCTTGATCACGAAGGTGTCGGCGTCGGGTGCCGAAAGCTCGGCGACCGGCTCGAGGTCGCTCTTCAGCAGGCCGATGCGCTGGAAGCGCTGCCACGAGGCCAGCACGTCGGCCGACGACAGGGTCTTTCCATTGTGGAACTTGATGCCCTTGCGGACCTTGAAGGTGTAGGTGAGGCCGTCGGCGGCCTCGGTCAGGCTCTCGGCGAGCTCGAGCATCGGCGCGTTGGATTCGTCGCGCGTGATCAGCTGCTCGTACATCTGCATCACGACGTTGCGCGCGGCGATGTTGGTGGTGAAGTGCATATCGAGCGTCGGCGGGCCGGCTTCCTGGCCGATCACGGCGGTTCCGCCCTTCTTCTGCGCGAGCGCGGGCCCCGCGAACGCGACGGCACCAAGCAGGCAAAGGCTTACCAGGCTGCGGCTGACATAGGCGGCCATCTGCTCCCCCTCCGGGCTGTTGAGTACTCCCTCAGCGAGGCTGCGCCGCCCGTTTCCTATCGTCAAATCGGGGACGACAAGCGCGGATCGCACGCGCTGGTGTTCCAGAAAAGCCAAGCGTTCTGAGTTATTCTTGGAGCTGTCCGACCGGAGAAATAAGCGATGCGCCGCCCACTCCTTCTACCGGCAGTTCTGATCCTCGCCCTTGCCACCGGCTTCTTCGGCTTCCGCTCGTCGGCCGAGGAAGCGCGCCAGATTCCGCCGCCGCGCATCGATGCGCCGGGCGATGCCGCGACCGAGATCGCGGTGCTGGCCGGCGGCTGCTTCTGGGGCGTGCAGGGTGTCTATCAGCATGTCGCCGGCGTCAGTAGCGCGGTCTCGGGCTACGCTGGCGGCACCGAGAAGTCCGCGAGCTACGACGCGGTGTCCTCGGGCATGACCGATCACGCCGAGGCGGTGAAGATCGTCTTCGATCCGCGCGTGATCAGCTACGGGCGCGTCCTGCAGATCTTCTTCTCGACGATCCACGATCCGACCCAGCTCGACCGCCAGGGGCCGGATGTCGGACGCCAGTATCGCTCGGCGATTTTCCCGTCGACCGAGGCTCAGGCGGCGACGGCGAGGGCCTACATCGCCCAGCTCGACCAGGCGAAGACGTTTCCGAAGAAGATCGTGACCAGGATCGAGACCGGCGACTTCTATCCCGCGGAGGCGGAGCACCAGGACTTCATGGCCCGATATCCGCGTCATCCCTACATCGCCTATCACGACATCCCGAAGCTGGCGGCGTTCAAGCGGCTCTTTCCCGACCGCTACCGCGCCGAGCCGGCGCTGGTCGCGACCGGCGGCTAGGCGGCGGATCCCGGACGCGCCGTCATCAGGGCGCGCACGGCGTCGGCAAGCAGGCGGATCTGCCGATCGGCGAAGTCCTCGTCCTGGCGGACGATCATCTCGAGCGCCATGCCCCGCAGCGTCGTGAGGGCGAGGTCGAGGACTTCCTGCGACAGCGTGAGCGGGGAGTCCGACCGCTGGAAGGCATCGGACAGAAGCGTATGCACGTTCCTATGGCCGCGCTGGAGCTCGGCCTTGATCTCGGCGACGATTTCCGCCTGGCTCCGTGCACCGAGCAGGAGCTCGAGGCGGGCAACGAACATCGGCTCGCGGTAGATGGCCTCCCAGAGAGACCTCAGCGCGCTCTCGTAAGGATCCGGGCCCGCAAAGCGCTCGAGGCGAGAGGCCAGCCGGTCGACGAAATCCTCGGTCACGCGGCCTGCGGCGGCCAGCATCAGCTCGATCTTGCTGTCGAAGTGATGGTTGAGCGCACCCCGCGTGACACCCGCCGCGCTGGCGATGGTGTCGACCGTGGTGCCGGCGAAGCCGTTCTCGACCAGGGACGTGACCGCAGCATCCAGCAGCTTCCGGCGGGTTTCGGCCCGACGGTCGGCTTGGCGGCGGCGGGTGGTTCCTTTCGGGACCGGCGACGGCATGCGCAATCAAACCTGATGGGAAATGTATCACCCATAAGCCTCAGAACGATCTCGTGATCAAATGAACGAGCGTAATACTTGTAACTCTTGCGCAAGGCATTTAACGTACGTGACGACACGTATGTTAATTTTATCCTATGTTAAAATCAGTTAGGAGCCGAGACTGAGTTAACCGGCTGCTGCCAGCAGAAGGACGGCGCAATAAAAATTTATATGGTTAATTTTATTAGAATTTATTGAGTTTACTTGATTTTTCGTCTGGAGATTGTACGAGGGCAGTTCTTACTATCGAGGATCGAGAGTGAAGCTGTTGGCGAACATGCAGACGCTCCTCTCCCGCGCGCCGCGACAAGTGCCGCCTGCGGTCCGCACTGCCGACAGCCGGAGCGCCCGCGCCGGAGAAAATCTCACGGGAGGCCTAAGTCCGGAGGCTTTCGAGACGCATCTCGAATGGGTGATGGCGGGATCGAAGCAGCTGCTTCCGAACCGCCTCATCCTCATCAAGGCGACTGGCGTCGCCGACGCCTTCGGGGAACGGTGGGCGTCGGCCAGGGAACGCGCCGAGACGATCGGACAGCAGACGCTGGAGCGCCATCTTTCGCTCCCTGAAGACGCCTATGTGCGTATCGCCCCCCTCTCCTACCTGGTCCTGTTCGCGAAGACGCCGCAGACCACCGCGGCAGCGACGGCGGCGCGGGTCGCGACGGAGCTCGCCGACCAGCTTCTTGGGTCCTCCTGGACATCGGAGATGGTGTCGGTCCTCTCCATCTTCGGACGCCTGCCGGACCAGCTCGAGTGCCGCCATATCCCGATCGAGTCGCCGGGGAAGTCGAACCTGCTCGACATGATCATGAAGAGCGCCGCTGCCGGCGAGAGGGCGGCGCTCGCCAACGCCGACATGACCAGGGGGCCGTTCGACGACACGCTGGTGGTCTATCGACCGATGTGGGACGTGCAGCTCGGCGTAATGTCGACATACCTCGCGGTGCCGGCGCGCAAGGGCGAGCGCGGCGACATCCTCGCCGGCCGCCACGAGGTGCTGGGCGGCGCCGACGCCGAGGCAGCGGCGAAGCTCGACATCGCGCTGGTGGGCAAGGTGGCGGCGGACCTCGACGCGGCGGCGAAGGCGGGCCGCAATTTCCTCGTCGGCATCCCGGTGCATTTCGACACGCTCGCGGCGCGCACCATGCGCGGCGAGTTCATCGCCGCCTGCGACGCGATCCCTCCCGCGCTCCGGCGCCTCGTCCTGTTCGAGCTGGTGGATATCCCCGTCGGCGTGCCGGCGGGCCGGCTGCGCGAGATCTCTTCCCTGCTCAAGGGAAGGGCCCGCGCGGTCATCGCCTGCGTGCCGATCCACACGCAGGAATTCTCGCCGTTCAGCGACGCCGGCGTGCTCTCCATCGGGACCGACGTGTCCCAGGACGGCGCCTCGGAGCGCGTCGTCATCGCCCAGATGCACCGCTTCGTCGCCGCCGCGGAGAAGGCGAAGACCCACGCCTTCGTCCACGGGCTGCGCTCGATCAGCCTCACCAGCTCGGCAGTCGCCGCAGGCTTCCGCTACGTCGACGGCAACAGCGTCCGCTCGCTTGTCGACGCGCCGCAGGAGCTGAAGCGCTACAGCGCCGGCGACCTCTATCTCAAGCTTCTCGAAGGTCGGGAGTAGCCGCATGGCGCACATCCTTGTCATCGACGACGAGCAGGGCATGCGCGAGGCGATCCAGAAGATGCTGGAGCGCGCCGGGCATCGGGTGAGCGTCGCCTCCAACGGACGCGAGGGACTTGCCAGGGTCGCAAACGCGCCGCCCGATCTCGTCATCACCGACGTCTTCATGCCCGAGAAGGACGGCATCGAGACGACGATCGCGCTGAGCCGGTCGCATCCGGACGTCAAAGTCATCGCCGTGTCCGGGGGCGGCCGTCGAAGCAACTTCGACTTCCTGGAGACCGCAAGGCGACTGGGCGCGCACGCCTCTCTTCAGAAGCCGGTGCGCATGACCGAGCTGCTCGACTTGGTCAACCGGCTGCTCGGATCACCCTGACCGTGGCCGAGGCGGCCGACATATCGCCCCTCAGAGTCGATACTGCCGGCCATCCTCGGGGGCGGCTCACGGGTCTTTTCTTCAGCATCCGTGCCCGCGTTATCGCGCTCGTTTGCCTGACCGCGCTGCCGCTGCTCGCGGTCGGCGCCGGGTTCGCCATCGAGAGCCTGGACGAGAAGCGCACCAACGCCTTCGAGCTCGTGACCGCGCTGGCGCGTAGCAGCGGCGCGCGGCTCGACGACGAGATATCGACGGTCAATGCGCTGCTGATGGCGTTGTCCCACACGGTGTCCGTGGATCCCGCCGAGATCGCCGCCAATGACGAGCTTCTGGCGCGGGTGACCAGGGAGTTGCCACCCTACTTCAACGGCCTCGCCGCTTTCGACGCGCAAGGTCGGAACGTCGGCCTAGCACCCTTCCAGACGGATGACCGCAAGGCCGTCTCCGCCGACGGCCGCGACTACTTCGAAGAAGCGATCCGCGGGGCCGCAATCGCATGGAGCCAGCCGTTCCCGGGGCCTCTGACCCAGCGCCAGCAGATCGTCCTGGCACGCCCGATCCGCGGGGGCGCCGACGGCGCGCCCATCGGCGTCATCGCTGCCGGCATCATCCTCGAAAGCATGGCGCGCATCTTCGATCATGTCGAACTGCCGCCGGGTGCCGTGATCCGAATCAACAACGAGCGCGGCATCGTGCTCGCGCGCAGCACCGATGCGGCAGGGTGGGTCGGCCGCGACCTTTCGCGCGATCCCTGGGTGATGTCGCATCTGGACGCCGGCTTCGGCGTCGAAGAGGTGCAATGGGCCGACGGCGGGGCTCGGCTTACCGCGTCAGTCCGGACGAAGCAGGTTCCCTGGCTCGTGTCGGTCGGCATTCCGGCCGAGGCGGCGCTCGCCGGCAGTCGCGCGGCGAGCCGGCGTGCGGCACTCCTGGGCGGCTGCGCCCTGGCGCTGGCGCTTCTGGCAGCGTGGTTCATGTCCGGACGCCTGGCAAAGCCGATCCGGCAGCTGGTCGAGGACGCGCGCATCTTCGGCGGCGGCAACCTTGCCCACCGGAGCACCGTCGTATCGCGCAGCGAGATCGGCCTTCTCGCCGAGGTGCTGAATCGCACGGCCGATCAGATCGCCGACGCCTCCCGGCGCCTGCGCGAGATCGGCGACGAGCTGAGGATCATCATCCAGGCTTCGCCGATTCCGATCATCGCGTCCGATCGCCAACGGCGGCTGACATTGTGGAACGGCGCCGCACACGCGATGTGGGGATACGAGACCGCCGAGGTCATGGGCAAGTCGCCGCCCATGGCGACTGACGCGGAGGACGAGGCCGCGGCACGGACCTATTTCGGCCGCATCCTCGCCGGCGAGTCGCTGCTGGGCATCGACCGACGCCAGCGGCGCAAGGACGGCTCGGAGGTCGAGACCCGCATGTATGCGGCGCCGATTCCGGATGACGAGGGTGGCGTGCGCGGCGTCGTGTCGCTGTGGCTCGATCGGACCGAGCAGAACGCGCTGGAAGCGCGGCTGCGGCAGTCGCAGAAGATGGAAGCGATCGGCCAGCTCGCCGGAGGCTTCGCGCACGACATCAACAACGTCCTTGGCATCATCGTCGCGAACCTCGACATGTTGGACATGGCCGACCGCGACCGCAGCCAGGACCCGGAGCTGGTCGCCGCGGCACTGAGTGCCTCGCTGCGCGGCGCCGATCTCGTGCAGCAGCTTCTCGCCTTCTCGCGCCAGCAGCCGCTCGAGATGCGGCCGATGCGGATCAGGCCAACGCTCGAACGATGGACGCCGCTGCTCCGGCGCACCCTCGGCGAACGCACGGCGGTCGAGCTCGATCTGCCCGAGGATCTGTGGGAAGTGCTCGCCGATCCGACGCAGCTCGAATCCTGCCTGCTCAACATCACGCTCAACGCACGCGACGCGATGCCGGAGGGCGGCCGCCTGGTGATCTCGGCGCGTAATCTCTCCGTCGGTCCGGAGACCGCATCGGCCAATCCGGGACTGCGAGAGGGCGACTACGTAATTCTCTCCGTGACGGACAGCGGAACCGGCATCCCGGCGGAGATCCTGCCGCGCGTCTTCGAGCCGTTCTTCACCACCAAGGATCCGGGAAAAGGCAGCGGCCTCGGCCTGTCCGTCGTGTTCGGATACATGCGCCAAGCCGGCGGTACCGCGAAGATCTACAGCGAGGAAGGGCACGGGACGTCCGTCCTCCTCTACCTGCCGCGGGTCGAGCGGGTATCCGGGGACGAATCCGCAGGGACGTCGGCGATAGCGGCGCCGGCCGCCCCCTCCGGGAGCGGGCGCATCCTCGTCGTCGACGACAACGCCGACATGCGCACCGCGTCGGTATCGATGCTGAAGAGCCTAGGCTATTCTGTCGTCGAGGCAGGGGATGCGCATGAGGCTATACGGGCGATCGACGGGGCCGGACCGTTCGATCTGGTGTTCAGCGACATCGTGATGCCGGGCGATCTCACCGGCATCGACCTCGCGCGGGTCGCCAGGAGTCGCGGCGTGCGGGTCCTGCTGACCTCGGGCTTCGCCAATCCCGTCGAGATCCACGCCGAGGCGCAGTCGCAAGGGGTCGAGGTCCTGGCCAAGCCGTATCGCAAGGCGGACCTCGCCAACCGTGTCCGGTCGCTTCTCGACCGCGAGGCGCCGACCGGCGCATGACACCCCTTCTCAGGACGATCCTGCTTCAGACGCTGATCGCCGCGGCCGGTCTCGGCAGCACGGCCCTGGCCTATCTCGCCCTGCTGCGCCAGGGCGATGCCGGCATCCGATCTGCCATGGAGTTCCGTGCCGACTGGCGCGCGTCGGACCTCGCCTGGAAGCTCGAAAACCTGGGCCAAAGCGTCCTCGCGGTCGCGGCGGCAATCTCCTCGGATCCCGACCTCACGATCGAGCGCATCCGCCGGATGGACGCGCGGCCGCTTCGAGGAGTCGGTCCGGAGCGCCGGAAATCCCGACTTCCGGATTTCCGACAGCCTCGGCGGTCGCCTCGTGCCGGCGGCAGAGCGCGACGTCTACTTTCCGATCGCGCATTCCTGGAGCTTCGATGCCCAGGCGTCCGGACTCGGCCTCGACGTCCTCGCCGATCCCGCGGTGCGGAGCGTGGCGGAAAACGCACGCGACTACGGCTGGGCGATGGCGACCCCGCCCGTGCGATCGCCGATCACCGGACGGCTGACGATGGTGCCGATCGCGCCGGTCTACAGCGGAGGACGTGCCGCGACGGTCGAGGAACGGCGTGACCGGCTCGAGGGATACGTCATCGCCCGGGTGCAGCTGATCGGCGCCCTGAACCGGGCCATCGCCAACACGCCCCTGATGCCCGAGAACGTCTACGTCTTCAGCACGCAGGCGATCGAGGGGCCCGCCGTCCCGTTCGCCGAATACGAAGGCAACTCCGCCGGCTTCGGCAGTCCCGGCAACGCCATCGACATCTCCCGCCTGAGCGGGCTGGTCGTGGTGCGCTCGATGAAGATCCTGGGCACCGACTGGTCCGTCGCCTTCCAGTTTCCGCCGTCGATGCTCGAGGAGCAGCGGTCCGTCGGCCTCTGGGGCCTGATCATCGCCGGGATGCTGGCGACGGCCGCCGTCATGCTGATCGCCGGTCGCGAGTCCCTGCAGGCGATGCGGAGCGAGCGCCTGGCCGCCACCCGCGCTGCCGATCTCGACCGCGAGATAGACGAGCGCCGGCGCGTCGAGGAGACCAGCGCCGCGATCATCGAGCAGTCGCCGTTCGCCATCGTCGGCCTGCGTCCGGACCGCCAGGTGATGCTGTGGAACCGGGCGGCGGAGCGCATCTTCGGCTATGCCGCGACCGAGGCCATCGGCAATCCCTACGCGCTGGTGCCGGCTGAGGGACAGGCCGAGTTCGACAAGATCATCGCGCGGGTGTCGTCGGGCGAACGCCTGGTCGACGTCGAGGTCCGGCGGCGGCGCAAGGACGGCACCCTGGTCGACGTGGTCTTCTCCGGCGCACCGCTCCGCGGCTCCGACGGCACGCTGCGAGGCCTGGTCTTCGTCCTGCAGGATGTCACCGAGCGGAAGGCCATCGAGGCGCAGCTCCGTCAGTCGCAGAAGATGGAGGCGGTCGGCCAGCTCTCCGGCGGCATCGCGCACGACTTCAACAACATGCTGGGTGCGATCATCGGCAACCTCGAGATCGCCCAGGACGAAAAGAAGGACGTCGCGCGCATCCACGAGCTGATCGAGCACGCCATCGATGTCGCCGTTCGGGGCGGCCAGCTCGTGCAGCGGCTGCTTGCCTTCGCGCGCCGGCAGATGCTGGCGCCCAAGCTGGTCGATGTCGCCGGGGTGGTCGACGGCATGGTCCCGCTGCTGAAGCGCACCATCGGCGAGTCGATCGAGATCAAGGGCATGCACGATGCCGGGATCTGGGCCGTGGTCGCGGATCCCTCGCAGCTCGAGAGCGCGATCCTCAATCTCGCGATCAACGCCCGCGACGCGATGCCGAGCGGCGGCAGCCTGACCATCAGCGCGGCGAACGTCACCATCGATGCCGAGATGGCGCCGATCTATCCGGACCTGAAGCAGGGCGACTACGTCCTGATCTCGGTCGCCGATACCGGGACCGGCATGACGCCCGAGGTCGTATCGCGCGCCTTCGAGCCGTTCTTCACGACCAAGGCCGTGGACAAGGGAACCGGGCTCGGGCTCGCGATGGTCTACGGCTTCCTTCGCCAGAGCGGCGGCACCGCCAAGATCTACAGCGAGCTCGGTCACGGCACGACGATCCATCTCTATCTGCCGCGCGCCGGGAAGACGGAACAGACACAGGCCGTCGCGCCCGAGACCAACGCGCCGAGGGGAAGCGAGCGGGTGCTGCTGGTCGAGGACAATGCCGAGGTGCGCGCAGTCGCGCGCACCATGCTCGAGAATCTCGGCTACCAGGTGGTCACGGCGACCGACGGGACGGCCGCCCTTGCGCTGGTCGATCGCGGCGAGGCGTTCGACATCCTGTTCAGCGACGTGGTGATGCCCGGCATGTCCGGCATCGAGCTCGCGAAGGAATTGCGGCGGCGGCGGCCGCGGCTGCCGATGCTGCTGACGTCGGGCTTCGCCAGCCCGGTCGCGGTGCGCGACGAGGTCAAGGCGGAAGGCATGCCGTTTCTGGCGAAGCCCTACAGGCGGATCGCGCTCGCCTCCAAGATCCGCGAGGTCATCGACGCGGCGGGGTGAGTCCGCGCGCCGCCGGACTCAGAGCGGATCGCTCCCGGCGACGTAGATCGCAGCGATCGCCTCGATCCCGGCCTGGTCCTCCGCGTCGAAGCGCGAGGGAATCGGGGCATCGAGGTCGAGCACGCCGATCACCTCGGCCTCGCGCATCAGCGGGACCACGAGCTCGGAGCGAGAGGCGGCATCGCAGGCGATGTGGCCCGGAAAGGCGTGGACATCCTCGACCAGGATCGAATGACGACGCGCGACCGTGGTTCCGCAGACGCCCTTGCCGACCGGGATTCGGATGCAGGCGGGCCTGCCCTGGAAGGGGCCGAGCACGAGCTCGTCGGGGGAGCGGAGGAAATAGAAGCCGGCCCAGTTGAGGTCGGGCATCGACGTGTAGAGCAGCGCCGACAGGTTGGCGGCGTTGGCGATCGGGTCGCGTTCGCCGGCCATCAGCCCCCGAAGCTCGCGTGCGAGCTCGCTGTAGAGATCGGGCTTCGAGGTGCCCTCGACGATCTTGGTCTGGAACATGAAAGACCTCCGCCCCGGCGAGACGCCGAGGCGGAGGTCATATCACCCGGGCCTGCTCTCAGCTATAGGGCGAGATGCAGTAGGCGCGCGGCCCGTAATAGGGCTGGAAGGTGTTGTCGTAGGGATTGTACGAACGATAAGTGCGGCGGCACCAATCCACGTGCGGATTGGGAGCTACGACCACAGGCGCCGGCTGGGCGGCTCCGGCGATCAGCGCGCCGGCGGCGAAGGCCGCGAGCGGGAACCAGAAGCCGTTGTATTCGCGATAGCCGTCGCGGCGATCGCGGTAGCCGCGGTGGCCGTTGTAGTAGGCATAGCTTACCCGGCGCTCGAAGTTGCCCGAGTAGCTGGAATAGCGGGGCCGGTCGTAGCTGCGGCGGTCATAGCTGCGGCGGTCGTAGCTTGGGTCGGCGCGGATCGAGCCGTCTCGGCTGGGGATCGCCGCTCGCCCCTCGCCGACATCGCGTCCGCGCGGGGTGAAGCGGGTCTCGCCGGTCGCGCTCTCGTTGCCGCCGGCAGCGGCCCCTTCGGCGAAGGCCGGGGCGGTGCCCAGCGCCAGCACGACCGCGAGGGCCGACGCGCCGAGGCCAAATGAACGGATTTTCATGACACACTCCTGGGAGAGGCCAGATAGCCTGTCTCAGGAAATGACACGGACGCGCCTTGGTTCCCCTGCGCGCGCCTCGATCACGACCCAGGCGGTCACAAGGTGCCGCTCAGGATTTCCGTCACCGCCGCGTCCGGCAGCTCGTGATCGAAGAACCGCCGGTAGAAGGAACTGGTTTCCGCCGCGAGGTTCGGGCCTGCGACCCGCCCGGGGTGAAAGGTCTCGGCCGCCCACAGCACGGTCAGAGGCTGCTCGGCCGTGCGGTTCGACCAGGTGTGGGCACCGACCGGCACGACGTAGACCTTGCCGTTCCTGACCGCCTTCAGCGTCTTGAACACACGGTCCGCATTCACGAGCTGCACGTCCTTTGGCTCGGTCACGATCAGGATGTCCGGGTCCCAGGCGATCAGTTGCTCCAGCGAGAAGGTCTTGCTCTCGGCCGTGCGGCCGTCGCTGGTGACGCTGATGCCGCCGGCGGCCGGGATCCACCACTCGGCGATCAGGCGCGGCTGGGTCAGCGTCGAAGGCTGGAAGTAGAGCACGGTCGGCCGCTTCGACGCTTCGATCGGCGCCAGCGCCTTGGCGACGCGGGCGATGGTCTCATCGAAATAGCGCTGATACGCCGCCGCGCGATCCGGCTTGCCGTAGGCCTCGCCCATCACCGCCATGCAGCGCTTCACGTCCTCCGGCTCCTGCCACGACAGGAAAATCGTCGGCACGCCGCGCGACTCCAGCGGCCCGACGCTCTCGCGGTGCATGGTCAGCACCACGTCCGGCTTCGCCAGCAGGATCGCTTCCACGTTCGGCTCGCGGTTCGGCTGCTGCATCGTCGGCTGGCCGGCGATGTTGGGCGCGAACACGGTCTGGTACTTCCAGTGCGCGCGGGCGAAGTCGGCGAGCCCATTGACGATCGTGCGCCCCTCGCCCATCGCATAGACGAAGCTGTTGACCACGGGCAGCGATCCCAGCGTCACCGTGCGCTCGATCTTCGCCGGCAGCGTCACCTTGCGGTCGGCCATGTCGACGACCGTGCGGCCTTGAGCCCTCGCCCCAACCGGCAGGACCGACACCGCGGCGGCCGACGCAAGGATCTGTCGCCGGGTCAGCATGGCGGTCTTCCTCCTAGTCGTGATGCACCGGCACGCAGAGATACTGTCCGCCCGCCGCACCGCCAGGCACGCGGATCACCTCGATCGGCGTGCCGTAGAGCCGGCCGAGCGCGGTCGAGGTCAGCAGATTTTCCGGAGCCGCCGGGCCGTCGAGGCGACCGCCCTTCAGCAGTCCCACGTCGCCGCCGACGGCGAAGGCGTGGTCGGGCAGATGCGTGGTGAAGAGCACGGCATAGCCGTCCTCCGCGAGCGAACGGATCACGCGGAGGATGCGTGCCTGGTTGCCGAGGTCGAGCCCGGCGCAGGGCTCGTCCATGACCAGCACCCTCGAGCCCTGCGCCAACGCACGGGCGACCAGCACCATCTGGCGCTCGCCGCCGCTGAGCTCGAGGAACGGCCGCTCGGCGAGATGCGCGACGCCGAGCCTGGTCATTGCCTCGCGTGCGATCCGCCGATCCTCGCGGGTCGGGCTCGCCATGAAGCGGAGATGCGGCGTGCGGCCCATCAGCACGACCTCGAAGGCCAGGAAGGCGAAGACCGAAGACGTGTCCTGCGGCACATAGGCCATCAGCCGCGCCGCCTCGGCCGGGCCGAGGCCGAGGAGATCGCGGCCGTCGAGCGCGACGTAGCCGGCGCTCAGGCGCTCGAGGCCGAAGAGGCAGCGGAGCAGCGTCGTCTTGCCAGTGCCGTTGGGTCCGAGCAGGCAGAGCACGCGGCCGGAAGCGATGGAGAAAGACACATCGTCGAGCAGCAGCGGCCCGCCCGCATAGGCGAAGCGGAGACTGTGCGCGCTCAGAACCATTGGCGGCGCGTGCGCGCGAGGACCAGGGCGAAGAACGGCGCGCCGATCAACGCGGTCAATATCCCGAGCGGGATCTCGGTGGTGCCGGGCGCGCGCGCCAGGTTGTCGATGCCGAGCAGGAAGCCGCCGCCGATCAGCGCCGACATCGGCAGCACGGCGGCGAAGCCGGGGCCGACCAGCATGCGCACGATATGAGGGATCAGGAGCCCGACCCAGCCGATGATCCCGCTGATGCTGACGCAGGCCGCGGTCATCAGCGTCGCCGACAGGATCAGCAGGAAGCGCGTGCGCTGCACGTCGATGCCCATGGTACGCGCCTCGTCCTCGCCGGCGGCGAGCGTGTTCACCTGCCAGCGGAGCGCGTGCAGCACGAGGCCCGCGACCGCGATCGGGATCAACGCGCTCAACAGCGTCGCCGTGCTCATGCGATGCAGGCCGCCGAGCAGCCAGAAAGTGATGCTGGGAAGCTGGTTCAGCGGATCGGCGACGATCTTGATCAGCGACACCAGCGCCTGGAAGAAGGCGGAGACGACGAGGCCGGCGACGACGAGCACCAGAGTCGCGTGGCGGTGGAAGGTACGGCCGAGCCAGATCGTGACCGCGACCGCGGCCAAGCCCCAGACGAACGCCATGCCCTGGATGCCGAGGCCCGGCATGCCGAGCACGATGCCGAGCGCCGCACCGAAGCCGGCACCGGCCGAGACGCCGAGCACGCCCGGCGACACCAGCGGGTTGCGGAACAGGTTCTGGTAGGTCGCCCCGGCGCAGGCGAGCGCGCCGCCGACGAGGATCGCCGCGGCGATACGGGGACCGCGCACGTCGAGCACGACCAGGTCGACCGCATCGCTCCAGGTCTTCTCGACCAGCGAGAGCTTGTGCAGGAACACCTGGACGACCGTGGTCGCCGGGATCGGGTAGGGGCCGATCGTGAACGAGAACAGGAAGAGCGCGACCACGATCGCGACCGCGGCGATCAGGTAGCCCGGCAGCCGCGTCTCGCCGCGATGCACCGCTGCCGACGCGCGACTGTCTTCGAGGAGGCTCAAGCTTGTCTCGGGGTGATGACCGGCGGGAGCCCGAGGCTAATGCGCCGGCGTCGTCGCGCGCAAGCAATCGTACCCTCCCTCGCTTTCGGCGAGGGAGGATTCCGAACCTCCGGTCGATCCCTCCCGCCATCGACCGGATCGAGCTAGAATAGGCATGCCTCGTCCCCACCGGAGGCCCGACGTGATCGACCGCCGCCTTGCCCTCGCGTTTCTTCTCGCCGCTTTTCCCGCCACCGCCCGCGCCCAGAACATTCTCGACCAGGGACGTCGCCTGCTTGGGCCTGGCGGCACGCCGTCGACCGGATCGGCCGGAAGCGGGGGCGGAAGCGGTGCCTCGCTCAGCGAAGGCGAGATCGGCGGCGGGCTCAAGGAAGCGCTCAAGTTCGCGTCCCAGCGCGTCGGCGGCCGCACCGGCAAGACCG
>CAZZLX010000034.1:0-14478 GCA_964655235.1 uncultured Rhizobium sp. | reverse complement strand
AGAAGCCGTTCGACGACGTCCGCGTCCGCCAGGCGCTGTCGCTGGCGATCGATCGCTGGGGGGGAAGCCAGGGGCTGTCACGCACCTCGACGCTGCGCGCGGTCGGCGGCGTGCTGCGTCCGGGGTCGCCGATGGCGACGCCCGAGGCCGATCTCGTCAAGTTCCCCGGCTTCGGCAAGGACATTGCCGCCAACCGGGCCGAGGCCAAGAAGCTGCTGGCGGAGGCCGGCGTGCCGAACCTCAAGTTCGAGCTGATCAACCGCACCATCGCCCAGCCCTATACACCGGCCGGCATCTACGTCGTCGACCAGTGGCGCCAGATCGGCGTCGAGGTCCAGCACAAGCAGATGGAGACCTCGCCCTATCTCGCCGCGCTCAACGCCGGCAACTACGAGGTCGCGATCGACTTCTCCAACCTGTTCATGGACGAGCCGAGCCTGGCCCTCGCCAAGTACGTCTCGTTCGACAAGGCGCCGGAGAACCGTTCGCGGGCGATCGACCGGGAGCTCGACTCGCTCTACGAGAAGCAGAACCGCGCGGCGAGCGATGCCGAGCGGGCCGGCTTCATCCGGCAGTTCGAGGCGCGTCTCCTGACCCAGGCCTACCAGGTGCCGCTGCTCTGGTGGCATCGCATCGTGGCGACCAACAAGGCCGTCATGGGCTGGCAGATGTCGCCGAGCCACAATCTCGGCCAGGACCTGGTCAACGTCTGGCTGAACCAGTAGGAGAACGACGGCGGCCCTCGCACGAGGGCCGCCGGCTCCGACATGCTCTCCTATCTCGCCAATCGCACGCTGATGATGGTGCCGACGCTGTTCGGCGTCGCCGTGCTGATCTTCTTCCTGCTGCGCGTCGTTCCCGGCGACATCGTCGAGGTGAAGCTGCGCGGCGACGGCGGCACGGTCTCGGCCGAGACGCTCGAGGCCGAGCGCAAGCGCATGGGTCTCGACAAGCCGCTGATCAACCAGTTCGGCGACTGGATGAAGGGCATGGCCACCTTCGACTTCGGCAAGTCGATGTGGACCGACCGTCCAGTGTCCGAGGAGATCTCGGCGCGCATCGAGCTGTCGATCGAGGTCGCGATCATCGCCTCGATCATCGCCGTGCTGATCGCCATACCCTTGGGCACCCTGTCGGCACTCTTCCGGGACACCTGGATAGACTACGTCATACGACTATTCACGATCGCGGGCCTCGCCGTGCCATCGTTCTGGCTCGGCATGCTGGTGATCCTTTCGCTGCTCAGCTTCTTCAACTGGCTGCCGCCGATCACCTACACGCCGATCTACGTCGATCCGATCGCCAACCTCTCTCAGCTGATCTGGCCCGCGGCGGCGGTGGGTTACCGCTATGCCGCGGTGGTGGCGCGCATGGTGCGGTCCTCGATCATCGAGGTGATGAAGGAAGACTACATCCGCACCGCGCGGGCCAAGGGGGTCTACGAACGTCTCGTGGTCTCGCGCCATGCGATGCGGAACGCACTGCTGCCGGCGATCACCGTGATCGGCCTCGAATTCGCGTTCCTGATCGGCGGCCTCGTCGTCACCGAGCAGGTGTTCAACCTGAACGGTATCGGCAAGCTGTTCGTCCAGGCGGTCTCGCGCAATGACTTCACGCTGATCCAGACCATGGTGATGCTGATCGCCACGATCTTCATCGCGGTCAACCTGATCGTCGACGTGCTCTACGCCGCGCTCGACCCCCGGATCCGCTACTGATGACCGCCGCACCCGCCATCACCTACGCGCTGCCGAAGCGCCGGCATCCGGTGCTCGTCTTCATCGTCGCCCAAACGCTCGGCGCCATCGCCTTCGTCGTCATCGTCGTGATGATCGGCGCCGGCCTGTTCGCGCCGTGGGTCGCACCCCACGACCCGGTGGCGCTCGACTTCGGCGCCATGCTGGCACCGCCGAGTCTCGAGCACTGGTTCGGCACCGACGCCTTCGGCCGCGATATCCTCTCCCGCGTCATCTACGGCGCCCGCACGGCGCTGATGATCGGCTTCCTGTCGTCCTTCGTCGGCTGCACGCTGGGAGCGGCACTCGGCGTCGCCTCGGCCTATTTCGGCGGCCGGATCGACCTGGTGACCCAGGGACTGGTCGACGTCGTGCTGTCCTTCCCGCTGATTGTGCTGGCGCTCGTCGTCGTGGCGATGCTCGGCAAGTTCGTGATCGGCGGCGTCGACGTGAACCTGATCATCGCGATCGCGATCCCGATCCTGCCGAAGGTCGAGCGCGTGATCCGGGCGGCCGCGCTCTCGGTCCGCGAGATGCCCTATGTCGATGCCGCCCGCGCCGCCGGCTACAGCAACACCCGCATCATCTTCCGGCACATGGCGCCCAACGTCGCCGCCCCCTACTTGATCATGCTGACCGCCTATATCGCCCAGGCGATCCTGCTGGAGGCGTCGCTCTCGTTCCTCGGCCTCGGCGTCACCGAGCCGACGCCGGCCTGGGGCTTGATGCTGTCCGGCAATGCGTCGGACTTCTACCGCGAGGCGCCGTGGATGATCCTGTTTCCGGGCCTGGCGATCAGCTTCGCAGTCTTCGCATTCAACCTCTTCGGTGATTCCTTGAGGGACTGGTTCGACCCTAGGTTCAAGGTCTGAACCTGCGCCGAAAGGCGCGGCGTTAACCTGGAATAAAGCATCGTCGGTTAAGTCGGTGGGAGATGCCGATCTGCGCCCGATTGGGAGGGGGCCGACGCGTTGACCGACGAACTGACGGAAGAACTGGCCGGGGTCCGCTACCGGGAGACCGCCGACATCAGCCGCGAAGCCATCGCGAACCCGTTGATCCACGAGTTCTACCGCTATTGGACGGAAAAGAGGGGCGCAACCGGGCTGCCGGCCAAGCGCGACTTCGACCCGCTCGACCATGCCCAGGCCCTCGGCACCCTGATGATCCTGGAGCGGCTGGAGGACGGCGACTACCTCTACCGCCTGCACGGCACCAAGGCCGCCGAGCAGTTCGGCCGCGACCTGACCGGACACCGGCTCCGCGAGGTCGCCGGGCAGATCGCCCCCTTCTTCGCCGCCAAGTACGACCGCTGCCTCGAGCTCGGCCGCCCTCTCTACGTCGTCCACCGGCCGGTACAGATGCGGACCGTCGCCATGCTCGAACGCCTGCTGATGCCATTCGCCGACGATGCCGGCCAGCCCCGCTACGTCGTCGCCTATACCGAGCCCTATGCGCTGACCGGCGAGGTCCCGGAGCAGACCACCTCGCGCATGTCCTGACGCGATTGCACCGTCACGCGGCGGCGCCTATGGTCGCGGCCTTTCGAGGGCGAGGAGCACTCCCATGAAGGTCGGCAGCGTTCACCGGCGGACGATCTGGCCGAGCGCCGACGGCCGCGCGGTCGAGGTCATCGACCAGACGAAGCTGCCGCACGACTTCGTCACCACGCGCCTGGAGACGCTCGACGAGGCAGCGCATGCGATCCGCGCCATGCTGATCCGCGGCGCGCCGCTGATTGGCGCCACCGCCGCCTACGGCATGGCACTGGCGCTCAAGGCCGACCCGTCCGACGCCGGCCTCGCCAAGGCCTACGACGTGCTTCTGGCGACACGCCCGACCGCGATCAACCTGCGCTGGGCACTCGACGACGTCCGTTCGACGGTGGCACCGCTGGCGCCGAACGGCCGGGCAGCCGCCGCCTGGACGCGCGCAGCCGAGATCTGCGACGAGGACGTGGCGATCAACCGTGCGATCGGCACGCATGGGCTCGACCTGATCCGCCGAGCCGCGGCGAGGAAGCCGGGCAAGACTGTCAACATCCTGACCCACTGCAACGCCGGCTGGCTCGCGACCGTCGACTGGGGCACGGCGACGGCGCCGATCTATCTCGCGCACGAGGCCGGCATCCCGATCCATGTCTGGGTCGACGAGACGCGTCCGCGCAACCAGGGTGCCGGCCTCACCGCCTGGGAGCTCAACAACCACGGCGTCGACCACACGGTGGTCGTCGACAATACCGGCGGCCACCTGATGCAGCACGGCCATGTCGACCTCTGCTTCGTCGGCACCGATCGCACGACCTCGGAAGGCGACGTCTGCAACAAGATCGGCACCTACCTGAAGGCGCTCGCCGCCAAGGACAACGGCGTGCCCTTCTACGTCTGCCTGCCCTCGCCGACGATCGACTGGACGATCCGCGACGGGGTCAAGGAGGTGCCGATCGAGGAGCGCGACGGCGCCGAGGTCTCGAAGATCACCGGGCGCACCGACGATGGCCGCATCGCCACCGTGCAGGTGATCCCCGACGGCTCTCCGGTGGTGAACTACGGCTTCGACGTGACGCCCGCCCGGCTGGTGACAGGCCTCGTGACCGAGCGCGGCGTCGCCGCGGCCAGCAGGGAAGGCCTGCTCGGCCTGTTTCCCGAGCGGCGCTAGCCTTTCTTCGGGCGCATTGCCGCCCACTGCTCCTCGCTGAGCTCGGAGAGGTGGTGGAACATCGAGGCGCCCTGCAGCCAGCGGCCGCCGTCGATCGTGACGCAGTCGCCATTGATGTAGGCTGCCATGTCGGAGACGAGGTAGCTCGCTAGGTTGGCGAGCTCGATGTGCTCGCCGACGCGCTTCATCGGCCCGGCCTTTTCCCACTGGTCGACCATCGAGGGCGGCACGAGCCGGTCCCAGGCCCCCTTGGTCGGGAACGGTCCCGGCGCGATCGAGACGGTGCGGATCCCCCTCCCGCCCCATTCGACCGCGAGGCTCTGCATCAGCGCCAGAACGCCGGCCTTCGCCATCGCGCTCGGCACGACATAGGGCGAGCCGGTCCAGGCATAAGTTGCGAGGATCGATAGTACGGTGCCCTTGTGGCCCGCAGCGATCCAGCGCCGGCCGGCGGCAAGCGTCACATAGGTCGTGCCATGCAGCACGATGCCGAGGACCGAGTCGACGGCGCGATGCGACAATGTCTCGGTCTTGGCAATGAAGTTGCCGGCGGCGTTGTTGACCAACACGTCGATCGGGCCGCCGTCGAAAGCCCAATCCATCATCTTCTCGACCGCCTCGGGATCGCGGATGTCGAGGGAGTGCGTGCCGACCGCGCGGTTGCCGACCTTGAGTTCGGCCGCGGTCTCGGCCAGCACCTCCTTGCGCCGGCCGCAGATCAGGAGCTCGGCGCCGAGTTCGACGAAGCGACGGCCCATGCTCTTGCCGAGCCCGCTGCCGCCGCCGGTGACGAGGATGCGCTTTCCCTTGAGCAGATCGGGCTGGAACATCGGGCCTCCCTGGCGTTTGCCGCCGAGATTGGGCGGTGCCGAAGGCTTTGACAAGCGCGGCTAGCTGGCGGCGGCCCCGATCTCGCTCGGCGATCCGCCGATCAGCCGCGACGCCGGCAGGCTGACCGTGACGCGGGAGCCGACGCCTCGCTCGCTCTCGATCTTGAGATAGCCGCCGTGCAGGTCGATCAGCGCCTTGACGATCGGAAGCCCGAGGCCGGTTCCCTCGTGCTCGCGCGTCAGCGGGCTCTCGACCTGGCGGAACGGCGTCATCGCCACCTCGATCTCCTCGGGCGACATGCCGATACCGGTATCGCTGACGACCAGGGTGGGACGGCCGCCGGCATCGATCGCCGCCTCGATCCAGACCCGTCCTCCCGCCGGCGTGAACTTGATCGCGTTGGAAAGCAGGTTGAGGGTGATCTGCCGAAGACGCTGCGCATCGCCGCGGATCGAGATCGGGCCATCCTCCACCTTGGGAATCACGACGATCCCGCGATCGGTCGCGCGGCCCTCGGTCAGCTTGATGCTGTCGGCGATGAGCGCGCCGAGATCGACCGCGGTCTCACGCAGCTGCAGTTCGCGCGCCTCGATCTTCGCCATGTCGAGAAGGTCGCTGATCAAGCCGAGCAGATGGGTCCCGGCATCGTGGATGCTGGCCGCATAGCCCCGCTGCTTCGGCTCCAGGATGCCCAGATGGCCGTCGCGCAGCACTTCCGAAAACCCGAGGATCGCATTGAGCGGCGTCCTGAGCTCGTGGCTGGTGTTGGCGAGGAAGCTCGACTTGGCTCGTCCAGAGTCCTCCTCGCGAAGCCGAGCTCGAATGGCGTCGTCCCGCGCGGACGCGAGCGCGCCCACCGTCTTCTCCAGACGATCGGACTGATCGAGCAGGAAGAAACCGATCGTCCCGATGAAGATCAGGATGGCGAGCGTGGCGCCGCCGATCACCATGACCTGATGCTCCCAGCCGGAGAGCGCAGCCTTGAGCGACATCGTGATCATCACGATCATCGGATAGCGGTCGACCGTCCGCATCGCAGACACCACGCGCCTGGGATCGGTCTCCCCTTCGAGCGAGATCGGCGCCGCCATCAAGGCGTCCACGGGCGGATGTCGCGCGATCAGGATCTCGTCGCTGCGCATCAGCGACATCGTGCTCACGCTGCCAATCGAGAGATCGCGGTACAAGTCCGAGAAGACGCCAGGATCGAGTCCGGCTACGACGACGCCGTGGAACGTGCCGTCGGGCGCCTGGACGCGCCGGCTCAGGACGACGGTCCACTGGCTCGAGACTCGGCTCCAGACCGGCGTACCGATAAAGAGCTCGCGTCCCGGCAGATCGACATGATGGAGAAAGTAGGGACGATCCGAGGCGTCGATTGGGCGCGGCGGTGCCGCCTCGGAATCGCCGCGGCCAATGCCGCCGGCGTCCAGGAAGAGAACCGAGCGGATATAAGGGTGTCCGGCGACATGGTCGCGAAGGAGCTGGCGCATCTCCGCGGCATCCTCGCCGATTCCGGGGAGACCGCCTGCAATCCTGTCCGCGACGATGCCGAGTACCAGATCGACGCTGTCGGTGGTGCGGGAGGCATGCTGGGCGAGCACGGTCGCGACATCGTCGAGCCGGAGACGCTGATCGGCGATCGCCCCCCCGCGCAGCCAGGTCGCCGTCGCGATCGCACCGATCAGGACGCCCAGGACGATGACCAGGCCGAGCACGCCCAGCGATACCCGCTGCCAGACGGCCAGGCGCCGATCCACCCAATGGACGATTCGCTCGAAGCCCTGCATCACCTCTCGCACGCTACAAGCTCACCGGGCATCGTTAAGAAAGAATTAAGCAGGAAAGAGTGGCTCGGGACGGGAGCCGGTGGCGACTGCCGGCAAGCATCTGATAGCGTCCCCTGAGGATAGCCGCCGAACCGAGCTTTTCCCTCGGCATCGAGGAAGAGTACCATCTGGTCGAGCGCGCGAGCGGAGCGCTCGCGATCGAGCCGCCGCCGGCCATGCTGGCGTCCGCACAGCAGCGGCTCGGCGAGCGGGCGATGCCCGAGTTCCTCAAGTCCCAGATCGAGGTCGCGACCCGCAAATGCGCGACCCTCGCCGAGGCCAGGACGGAGCTGGTCGAGCTGCGCCAAACGGTCTCCGAGCTCGCCGGAGAGCACGGGCTCGCGCCGATCGCGGCCTCCACCCATCCCTTCGCCGACTGGGGCGACGTCAAGCACAGCGAGCGCGAACGCTATGTCCAGCTCGCCCGCGACCTCCAGGGCGTCGCCCGCCGCCTCGTGATCTGCGGCATGCACGTCCATGTCGGCATAGAGGACGAGGATCTGCGCATCGACCTGATGAGCCAGGTCGCCTATTTCCTGCCCCACCTGCTCGCGCTCTCGACCTCCTCGCCGTTCTGGCGTGGCGAAGACACCGGCCTCAAGTCCTACCGGATCAGCGTGTTCCAGGGACTGCCGCGCACCGGCTTGCCGGAGACCTTCGCCAGCTGGGGCGAGTATCAGCGGCACGTGCAGATCCTCGTGCAGGCGGGACTCATCGACGACGCAAGCAAGCTCTGGTGGGATATCCGCGCCTCGGCCCGCTTCCCGACGCTCGAGATGCGGATCACCGACGTCTGCACCCGGCTCGATGACGGCATCGCGATCGCCGCGCTCTACCGCTGCCTGCTCCGGATGCTGTGGCGGCTCCGGCGTTCGAACCAGCGCTGGCGGATCTACGCGCGGATGCTGGTCTACGAGAACCGCTGGCGCGCGCAGCGCTACGGCCACGACGAAGGCATGGTCGATTTCGGCAAGGGCGTCGTCGTGCCTTACCGCGACCTCCTCGAGGAGATCATCGAGCTCGTGGCACCCGATGCGGCGCATTTCGGCTGCGGGAAGGAGATCGCGCACGCCCGCTCGATCCTCGAGCGCGGCACCTCCGCCGACCGGCAGCGGCAGATCTATCGGGACGCCATCGCTGCGGGCCGTGCACCCGCCGAGGCACTGAAGCGCGTCGTCGGCTGGCTGGTCGAGGAGACGGTCGCCGGGCTCTAGCCGGCCGCCTCCGCCTCGAGCCTGGGCCGGTCGAACTGGAGCGCGGCCAACCTTGCGTAGAGGCCGCCCTGGGCGACCAGTTCGTCGTGGGTGCCGGTGGCGACGACGCGGCCCTGGTCGACGACGATGATGCGGTCGGCCTTCTGCACGGTGGCGAGCCGATGCGCGATCACCAGCGTGGTGCGGCCGGCCATCAGTTTGTCGAGCGCATCCTGGACCGCGCGCTCGCTTTCGGCATCGAGCGCGCTGGTCGCCTCGTCAAGCAGGAGCACCGGCGCGTCGCACAGGATCGCGCGTGCGATCGCGAGCCGCTGACGCTGGCCACCGGAAAGGCGCACGCCCTTCTCGCCGAGGAAGGTCTTGAAGCCTTCGGGCAGGCGGTCGAGGAACTCGGCCGCGTGGGCGGCGACCGCGGCGGCGCGCACCTCTTCGTCGGTTGCCTCGGGGCGGCCGTAGCGGATGTTTTCCCAGGCGTCGGCCGAGAAGATAACCGGCTCCTGGGGGACGAGACCGATGCGCTTGCGCACCTCCGCCGGATCGGCCTCGGTCAGCGCCACGCCGTCGAGGCGGACGATGCCGGCATCGGGATCGTAGAAGCGAAGCAGGAGCTGGAAGACCGTCGTCTTGCCGGCGCCCGACGGACCGACCAGCGCCACGCGCTCGCCGGGCTTAACCTCGAACGAGAGGCCTTCGAGCGCGGCGCGATCCGGTCGCGACGGGTAGTGGAAGCGCACGCCCTCGAAGACGACATGGCCTTTCGGCGGAACCGGGAGCGCCCGTGGCGTGATGGGTGCCATGACTGCGGGTTCGGTCTGCAGCAGCTCGATGATCCGCTCCATCGCACCGGCGGCGCGCTGCAGGTCGCCGACCACCTCGCTGATCGCGCCGGCCGACGAGGCGGCGAGGATGGAATAGAAGACGAAGGATGACAGCGCGCCCGGCGTGATCCGCCCGGCCAGCATGTCGTGGCCGCCGATCCAGAGCACCAGCGCGACCGACCCGAAGACCAGCAGGATCACGATCGCGGTCAGGATCGCGCGCATCGAGGTGCGGCGGATAGCGACGTCGAAGGCGTCCTCGACTCGCCTGGCGAAACGGCTGCGGTCGAGGGGCTCGTGGGTGAAGGCCTGCACCGTGCGGATCGCGCCGAGGCTCTCGTCGACATAGGCGCCGACGTCGGCGACGCGGTCCTGGCTCTCGCGGCTGAGCCGGCGGACGCGGCGGCCGAAGGCCAGGATCGGCACCAGCACCAGCGGGATGATCGCCAACGCCATCAGGGTGAGCTTGGTGCTGGTGATCGCCATCATAAACGTGGCCCCGATGACGATCAGCATGTTGCGGAGCGTGACCGAGGCCGAGGATCCCACCACCGTCTGCACCAGCGTCGTGTCGGTGGTGAGCCGCGTGATGATCTCGGCGGTGCGCGTCACCTCGTAGAAGCCGGGGCTCAAGGCCAGGACGCGCGCGTAGACGGCACTCCGGAGGTCGGCGACGACCCGCTCGCCGATCCAGGTCACGAGATAGAAGCGCCCGAAGGTCGCGAACGCCGCGACGATGACGACGCCGAACAACGCGACGACGGTGCGGTCGAGCAGGTCCGCGTTGCCGCCGGCGAGACCGTCGTCGATCAGATGGCGGAGCGCCCATCCGAGACCGAGCACGGTCGCGGCCGCGACCAGCAGGAAGAAGCCGGCGCCAAGGAGCCGGGGAACATACGGCCGGAGAAACGGCCAGAGCGGACGCAGGGCGCCGAGGTTCCGGCTGCGCGGGCGATCGGTCGAGGCGGCCACGTGAATGCGTTCAGTCGAGCGTCAGCGCGACGCCGGTCGCCGCCGAGAGCTCGCCGGCGAGCAGGCCCGCCAGCGTCGACCCGCCCTTGGTCGGGACCCAGCGGGCGGCCTTGCCCGGCCCCTCGCGGAAGTCGAAGTGCCAGGCACCGGAAGCCGGCGAGGCGAGCCAGATCTGGCGGGTCGGCCCCTGGCGGTTGATCACGTAGATGCCGCCGGCTTCGAGCCGGATGGTCAGGATCCCGCCCTCGAGGTCGATGTCGAGGTGGTCGCCGAGCGCCTCCTCGATCGTGCCGAGGAGGTATTTCAGCGTCTCGTTGGCGAGGCGCTCGAAGGCGGGTTCGTCGAGGCTCATGGCGGCGTCGTCATACCGCGCCGGCCGTCGCCCGGCAACGAGCGGCACCGAATGCCTACCTCGGAGGTAATGGCCGCGTGTCGCGGGCGCCGCTACCTTGGAACGCATGACCCTTCGCTCCCATACTCGAGTCGGCACCCATCCAGGCCATTCCCTGCCCATCGGCGGGCTGATCCAGCGCTGGCGCAAAGGCCGGCGGATGAGCCAACTCGATCTCGCGCTCGAAAGCGGGATTTCGTCGCGGCATCTGAGCTTCGTCGAGACTGGGCGCACCAAGCCCAGCCGGGACATGGTCTTGAAGCTCTGCGGCGCGCTGGAGGTGCCGCTGCGCGACCGCAACAACCTGCTGCTGGCCGCGGGCTATGCCCCGGTCTACCGAGAGACCGCCCTGGACGCGCCCGAGATGGCCGAGATCCTTTCCGCCGTCCGCATGATCCTCAGGCGTCACGATCCCTACCCCGCGGTCGCCTTCGATGCCGGCTGGGACATCGTGATGGCCAATACCGCCTATACGGGCATGGTCAACGCACTGCTGTCGGAAGGGCATGCGCCGCTGCCGGCGCTGAAGCTGATCCAGAAACCGCGCCCCAACATCCTCCGCATGCTCTGCCGGCCCGACGGCGCCCGCCGGATCGTCGCCAACTGGGAGGAGACGGCACGGGCGGTCCTTGCCCGCGCCCGCCGCGAGGTCCTGCGCGACGGCGATCCCGGCCGACGCGCGCTGCTCGGCGAAGCGATGGGTTATCCGGGCGTGCCCGGCCCGGATCCGCGCGAGCTCGACGGAGCCCAGGTCGGCCTGGTCGTGCCGGTCGAGATCCGCACGCCCGCGGGAACCCAGCGCCTGCTCTCGACCATCGCCACGCTCGGCACGGCTGAGGACATCACCCTGCAGGAGCTCCGCATCGAGAGCTTACATCCGGTCGAGGACGCCGCCTAGCCAACGCCGCCGGAACCCGCTACGTTTCCTAAACGAAATTCTGCGGGGAGTTGGGATTTCATGGACACCATCGAAGGCCGGCGCACGGTCGAGGCGACCACCTTCCGCGAAGCGACGGCGGAGGACTGGGAATACGTCACCAGGCTCGGCCGCGAGGCGATCCAGAAGAACGCCGGACGGCCGGTCATCGACCTGCTGCGCTCGCAGAAGGACGTGCCGAACCACGGCTGGCAGATCAACAACTACGAGCACTCGCTGCAATGCGCGACCCGCGCGCTGAAGAACGGCGAGTCCGAAGAGTACATCGTCGCCTGCCTGCTGCACGACCTCTGCCAGGACCTCAACCCCTACAACCACGACAAGCTCGCGGGTGACGCGCTCCGCTACTACGTTTCGGATGAGCTGCACTGGGTGGTGGCGAACCACCAGGTGTTCCAGCTCTCGTTCCGCGATCATTCGAAGTTCGACACGAAGGCCTGCGAGAAGTTCCGCGGCCATCCCTACTTCGAGGCGGCGATGCGGTTCTGCGAGCACTACGACATGAACTGCTTCGGCAAGTACGACTACCTGCCGCTGGAGCACTTCGAGCCGATGGTGTATCGCTTGTACGAGAAGGGCGTCCAAGCCTTCCACGCTAAGCATCCGTATTGATCTTCTAGGCGGCTTGAAGCTGGCGGGGTGGCCGAAGAACGCCCCGTCCCGCCTTCGAGGAAGCGCCGCTCAAGATGACCCCCCCTACCCTCGACGTCGCCTTCGTTCGACGCCAGTTCCCGCAGCTCGCCGACGGCACCGCGTTCTTCGAGAACGCCGGCGGCAGCCTGGTGCCGGAGCCGGTCCGGAAGCGCCTGATCGACTTCGTCAGCCATAGCTTCGCGCAGCCCTCATACGACTCCGCACCGTCGCTGGTCTCGCGCCAGAAGATGGCCGACGGCAAGCGGCTGGCCGCCGACCTTCTCGGCGTCGAGCCCGAGGAGATCGTGCTGGGGCCGTCGACCACGCTGAACTTCTATGTGCTCTCGCACGCGCTCCGGCCGCTGTTCCAGCCCGGCGACGAGGTGATCGTCACCGACCAGGACCACGAAGCCAATGTCGGGTCCTGGCGGCGCTTGGCCGAGTTCGGCCTCGTGATCCGCGAGTGGCAGGTGGACAGGAAGACCGGGGAGCTGCGCCTGGCCGACCTCGACAAGCTGCTTTCGCCGAAGACAAGGCTCGTCTGCGTCACCCACTGCTCGAACGTCGTCGGCACGGTGAACGACGTCGCCGCCGTGGCCGAGCGCGCGAAGAAGGCCGGCGCGCTCACCATCGTCGACGGCGTCGGCTACGCGCCGCACCACCTGATCGACGTGAAGGCACTCGGTGTCGACGCCTATGCCTGCTCGGCCTACAAGATCTTCGGGACGCATATCGGCATCCTCTGGGTGAAGCCGGAGCTTGCCAGGCGCGCGAAGCCGCAGGCGCACGAGTTCATTACCGCGACGCCGCAGACGCTCAATCCCGGCGGCCTTACCTACGAGCTCGTCGCCGGCCTCGGCGGCACCGGCGATTATCTCGATCTCCTCTACAGGCATCACTTCGGCTCGGGCGACAATTCGCCCCGCGCCCGCTATGCCCGCGTCTTCACGCTGATCGAGGATCACGAGAAGCGGCTAGGCGCCCGCATCGTCGACTTCCTGAAAAGCCGGAAGAGCGTGCATCTCATAGGCGAGGACGGTGCGCGCGCGCCGATCATCTGCTTCACCGTCGAGGGCAGGACCTCGACCGAGGTCGCGAAAGCGCTGTTCGACCGTAAGATCGCGGTCGGCCATGGCCACTTCTATGCGAAGCGCTGCGTCGACGCGCTCGGCGTCGAAGGCGTGATCCGCATCAGCTTCGCCCATTACAACGACGACGCCGAGGTCGACCGCCTGATCCGGGCGCTGTCGGAGATCCTGCCGGACTAGAGAGGACAAGCCATGGCCGCGACCGACTCAACCGCGATGACCGTAGCCGAGATGGTCGCTGCGTTCCGTGCCAAGACCCTGTCGCCGGTCGAGGCGCTGGAGGCGTCGCTGAAACGCCTCGACGAGGTTCAGCCGCGCTTCAATCCGTTCTTCTGGATCGACAAGGAAACCGGCCGCCGCATGGCGAAGGAGTCCGAGGCGCGCTGGCAGAAGGGCACGCCCATGGGACCCTTCGACGGCCTGCCGATCCCGATCAAGGACACCAACGCGGTCAAGGGCTGGCCCTTCCGCTTCGGGAGCTTGACCATCCCGGACACGCCCGTCGACTTCGACGGCCCGATGACGGCGCGGCTCCGCGCCGCCGGCGCAACGTTCTTCGGCAAGACGACGACGCCGGAATTCGGCTGGAAGGGCATGACCGACAGCCCGCTTTCCGGCATCACCCGCAACCCGTGGGACGCGAGCAAGGGCGCCGGCGGATCCTCGGGCGGTGCTGCCGTCTCGGTCGCGACCGGCATCGGCCCGATCGCCACCGGCGGCGACGGCGGCGGCTCGATCCGCATGCCGTGCGCCTTCTCCGGCGTCTTCGGCATCAAGCCGAGCTACGGCCGGGTGTCGACGCCGACCGCGGCCGGCATCGCCGACATGTCGGTGCACGGACCGCTCGGCCGCACCGTCGCCTGCACCGCAGCGATGCTGCGCGTGATCGCCGAGCCGGACGAGCGCGATCCCTTCGCCATCCCGCACCAGGACATCGACTACGTCGCCGAGCTGAAGAAGGGCGTGAAGGGCCTCAAGATCGCGTTCAGCCCGAACCTCGGCTACATCAAGGTCGTCGATCCGCGCATCGCCAACGAGATCGCCAGGGCGGTGAAGGTGCTGAGCGACGCCGGGGCCATCGTCGAGGCCGCCGATCCCGGCTTCCCCGATCCGGCCTGGGCGATCGACATCATCTGGCGCGCCTCCAACGCCAAGCGGCTGACCAGGATGGCGCCGGAGCAGATCAAGCTGATGGAGCCGGCGCTGCTCGAATGCGGCGTCTCGGGCCTCGGGATCCCGGCGACCGACTTCATCGCGGCCCAGGACGTGAACCCCCAGGGCTACGCCGCCATGAAGGCCGGCTACATCGATGTCGCGACTTCCTATGACGCGTATTACCACGCCCAGGAACTGGTCAAGACCGCTGTCCGC
>CAZZLX010000033.1:0-14526 GCA_964655235.1 uncultured Rhizobium sp. | reverse complement strand
TTCATCCCGATCAGCGGCTGGCTCGCCGACAAGGTCGGGGCCCGGGACGTGTTCCGGACCGCGATCGTCGTCTTCGTTCTGTCCTCGGTCGCCTGCGGTCTCTCGATGAATCTGCCGATGCTGGCGACCTCTCGCTTCGTCCAGGGCATCGCCGGGGCGATGATGATGCCGGTCGGACGCCTGGTTCTGCTCAGGAACTGCACCAAGGCCGACCTGGTGCAGGCGCTGACCTACGTCACCATGCCGGCGATGATCGGCCCGATCGTCGGCCCTCCGATCGGCGGCTTCATCGCGACCTACGCCGATTGGCGCTGGATCTTCTACATCAACGTGCCGGTCGGCCTGCTCGGCTTCGTCCTGGTCACGCTGAAGATCCCGCAAGACCCCGTGCCGCCGCCGCCGCCGCTCGACATCGTCGGCTTCCTGCTCTGCGCGGTCGCGCTGTCGGGCCTGGTGATGGGTATCGAGCTGTCCACCCATGCGGATGAGAACCCGCTGGCAGGCATCGCGCTGCTGGCGACGGGCGCGATCGCCGGCGCCATCTACCTGGTCCATGCGGGAAGGCGGGATCGGCCGATCCTCCAGCTCCGCCTGCTGCGCATCCCGACCTTCGGCCTCTCGGTGTTCGGCGGATCGGTCTTCCGTATCGGCGCCGGCGCCCTCCCGCTGCTGCTGCCGCTGATGCTGCAGGTGGGCTTCGGCAAGTCGGCCTTCGCCGCCGGCCTCCTGACTTTCATCAGCGCGGTGGGCGCCTTCGCGATGAAGTTCACCGCGCGCGGCATCATCCGCGCCTTCGGCTTCCGCGTCGTGCTGATCGGCAACGGCGTGATCGCCGCGGTCCTGACCAGCCTCTATGGCATCTTCCGTCCCGACAGCCCGGAGGTCCTGATCCTGGCGATCCTGCTCGCCAGCGGCTTCTTCCGCTCGCTGCAGTTCACCTCGCTGAATGCACTGGCCTTCGCCGACATGAAGCCGGAGGACCTGAGCCAGGCGACCAGCGTCTCCGGAACCGCGCAGCAGGTCGCGCAGAGCCTGGGCGTGGCTCTTGGCGCCACGGCGCTGCACCTGACGATGGCGGCGCGCGGCGCCGACCAGCTCGCGGCGTCCGACTTCTGGCCGGCCTTCCTCGCCGTCGGCGCGGTGACGCTGGCCTCGGGTCTCATGTTCGTCCGGCTGGAGCGAAACGCCGCCCAGCAGGTGAGCGGCCACGGCAACTAGGCGTCAGGCGATCTAGATCGCGACCCGGTTGCGGCCTTCTTCCTTGGCGCGATAGAGCGCGCGGTCGGCGCGGCCGACGAGGCTTTCGGCGTCGTCGTCATCCGAGCATTCGGCGACGCCGCAGCTGACCGTGACGCGAAGCCCGTCGTCGGGCGTGAGGACGGACGAGGCGGCAATCGCCTCCCGCAGCGTCTCCGCCAGCTCCTGGGCGTGGGGAAGGCGGCAATTGTGGGCGAGCAGGATGAATTCCTCGCCGCCCCACCGGGCCAGCAGGTCCGACTCGCGTACGCGTTCCTTCAGGATCTGTGCGACGCTCCGGATCGCCTCGTCGCCCTTCAGATGGCCACGCGTGTCGTTGATGGTCTTGAAGCGGTCGATGTCGATCAGCAGCACTGAGAGCGGCAGGGGCACGCGCCGCCTGAGTTTGAGTGACTGGTCGAGTGCGATGTCGAGAAGTTGGCGGTTGCCGATGCCGGTCAGCTTGTCGGTGACCGCCATGTCCTCGAGCCGGGTCTGGTAGAGATTGATCGCGTAGGCGATCGTGCCGATGGTCAGCAGGATGATGACGATGCCGATGGCGAGGTTGGTGACGAAGCTGTTCCACAGCGCCGACAGGGCCTCGGACTCGCGCTGCTCGACGATCACCCGCCATCCGAGATCCGGGATGAAGCGGCTGGTCAGCAGCATGGTCTCGCCGTCGCGCACGTACTCGAAATAGCCGTCGGGCTTGCGCAGCAGCTCGGCCGCGATCGTCGAAATGCCGGGCGCGGTGCGGATGTTGTCTTCCTGGATCACCGCGCCGTCCGAGCGCACGGTGACCTTGCCGTCGGCATCGACGAAATAGATGCCGCGCTGATAGCTGGTCTTGTAGTGCGAGAGGATGCGCGTGACCGTGTCGAGCTTGAGCCCGACGCCGGTGGCGCCGATGAACCGCCCCTGATAGTCGAGGACGCGGTAGTTGATGAAGATCGTGATCTCCATGTTCTGTGCCGCGTTGAAGTCGATGTTGACCTCATAGGGCTGCTTCATCTCGGCGACGCGGAAAAACCAGTCGTCGTTCGGCTCCCCGTGCCTGATGATCTTCGTCGGGCCACTGAAGTGGTAGTACTGCTTGGTCCGGTCGGAGATCAGGAACGCCGTGAAGACGTCGTACTTGGCACGGATCTCGTCGAGGTATCGGGAGATCTGGCCGGCGTCGTTCTCGCCATTGATCAGCCAGTCCTTGACGAAGGTGTCGTTAGACATCAGCGAGGAGACGAAGATCGGCCTGAGCAGGTCGGTCTGGATCTCGGCGTAGATGTTGCTGGAGGTGAGCGGCAGCTCGTTCTGAAGGATCGTCGCCTTCAGAGCCGCGGTCGAGACGCGGAAGCTGATCAGGTTGGTGGTGAGGAAGCCCAGCAGCAGGATGCCGCCGATCATGACGATCAGGCGGCCTCTTCCCGGAAGGCTCGATGCGGACAGCATCGCGATCCCGTCAGCGCCCGGAGAGCTTGTCGATCTCCGCCATTTCGTCGGCGGTCAGCTTCCAGTCGGCGGCCTTGACGTTCTGCTCGAGCTGCTCGGGCTTCGTGGCACCGGCGATCACGCTTGCGGTCGGCTGCTTGCAGGCGAGCCAGCTGAAGGCGAGGTCGAGGATGGTCCTGCCGCGCTTCGCGGCGAAGTCGGCCAGCTTCTCGACGATCTGCCAGTTCGCGTCGGTCAGATACCTGTCGGCGAGGTTCTGGACGTAGCTGAGCCGCGACTTCTCCGGCATCGGCGCGTTGCGCTTGTACTTGCCGGTCAGCATGCCGCTCGCCAGAGGGAAATAGGGGAGGAGGCCGATGCCGTAGGCGTTCATCGCCGGGATCAGCTCCTTCTCGGCGTCGCGCACGATCAGGCTGTACTCGTCCTGGCAGGAGACGAAGCGCTCGAGCCCGTCGCGGCGGGCGATCCACTCGGCCTCGACCACCTGCCAGGCCTTGTGGTTGGAGAGGCCGAGATAGCGGACCTTGCCCTGGGTCACGAGGTCGTCGAGCGCGCGGAGTGTCTCCTCCATCGGCGTCAGCGGGTCGACCATGTGGACCTGGTAGAGGTCGATCCAGTCGGTCCTCAAGCGCTTCAGGCTCGCCTCGACCGCGCTCATGATGTAGCGGCGGGACGCGCCTTTGAGCTTGCCGGCATCGTCCATCGGTCCGCAGAACTTGGTCGCGAGCACGATGTCCTTGCGCCGGTCGCCGAGCACCTGGCCGATGACGTTCTCGGAGCCGCCCTTGTTGGCGTAAATGTCGGCAGTGTCGAAGAGGGTGATGCCGAGGTCGAGTGCCTTGTGGATGACGGCCTTCGACCCGTCGAAGTCCGTGCGGCCGCCGAAATTGTTGCAGCCGAGGCCGACGACAGAGACCAGCAGGCCGGACCTGCCCAAGGTGCGTTGTTCCACGGGTCCCCACCCTTGCCGTTTAGAATATTTCGAGGCAGGGCAAGTTAGTGCCTTCGCCGGGGGGTGGCTACCTCTGTTCGACGTGGTCGGGCTCTGCCATGGTAGCGGCCTTTCTTGAGGGGGATGTATGACAGCGATCGCCTGGCGGAGCCGAGCCGGAACAACCTTCGACTGCGAGAAGCGGCCGGCGTCAGGCTATCGCGGCATGGTGGTGACCAATCACCCTCTCGCGTCCGCAGCCGGGGCCGAGATGCTGGCCGCCGGAGGCAACGCCGTCGATGCCGCGATCGCCGCGCTGTTTACCCTGAATGTCGTTGAACCGATGATGGTTGGCCTGTTCGGCGGCGGCATGATGCATATCCGGCTCGCCGACGGCCGGCACCTCGTGCTGGATGGCATGTCGACCGCGCCGGCGGCCTCCGGACCCACCTGCTACAAGCCGGCTTCCGACACTTGGCCCGACTATCTGGAGACGATCGGCAAGGAGAACGCGGTCGGGCCCAAGTCCATCGCGACCCCCGGCAACCTCAAGGCCTGGTGCGAGGCGCTGCAGCGCTGGGGCACGTTCTCGCTCTCGGACGTGACCGAGCCCGCGATCCGGCACGCTTCGCGCGGCTTCCGGGCAACGCCGTTCCTCAACGACTGCGTCGTCCAGGGCGCGGCCGACATGATCCAGGATCCGGCGATCGCCAAGGTGTTCATGCCGAACGGCAAGCCGGTCGATGCCGGCGATCGGGTCGTTCAGGGCGATCTCGCCGACAGCCTGCGCACGATCGCCAAGGAGGGACCGAACGCGCTCTACGGCGGGATGCTCGGCCGCGGCATCGCGCATCACCTGCAGAAGGAAGGCGCCTTCCTCGCCTTCGGCGACCTCGAAGCCTACAAGACCATCGAGCGCGAGCCCGTGCGCGGCACTTATCGCGGCATGGAGATCGTCGGTCCGCCGCCGCCGTCGTCAGGCGGCATCCATGTCATCCAGATGCTGAACCTGCTCGAAGGCTATGACATCGCCAGCCTCGGCTTCGGCTCGCCGAAGACGATCCACCTGATCCTCGAGTCGCTGAAGATCGCCTTCGCCGACCGCTTCGCCTCCACCGGCGATCCGGCTTTCGTGAAGGTGCCGGTGAAGACGCTGCTCTCGAAGGACTACGGCAACATGCGCCGGGCCGAGATCGACCCGGAGAAGGCCAAGGCGCATGCGGCGAAGGCGGCGAGCAACGAGTCGGCCAACACGACGCATCTGACTGTCGCGGACGGGCAGGGCAACGTCGTTGCCGCGACCCAGACGATCAACAGCCTGTTCGGCGCGCGCATCATGGTGCCGGGCACCGGCGTGATCCCGAACAACTACATGTACACGTTCGACCCGCATCCCGGTCAGGCGCTGTCGATCGCGCCGGGCAAGCGCATCGCGACCTCGATGTCGCCGACGATGGGCCTTAAGGACGGCAAGGTGCAGTTCGCGCTCGGCCTGCCCGGCGGCGTCCGCATCTTCGGCTCGGCGATGCAGGCGGTGCTCAACATCGTCGACCACGGCATGAGCCTGCAGGAGGCGGTCGAGGCGCCGCGTGTCTGGACTCAAGGCCAGGCGGTCGAACTTGAATCCAAGATCGGCGACGACGTGAAGGCGAAGGTCGCGGCCATGGGCCATCCGGCCGGTCATGTCCCGAGCGTCGGCGGCGGCATGTGCGCGATCCGCTTCGAGGCTGATGGCGGCATGACGGGTGCCGCCTGCTGGCGGGCCGACGGCACCGCCATCGGTGTCGGCGGCGGCCCGGCGCGGAAGGGCTCGCGGTTCGTGGCGGAGGCGAAGCGGAGCTGACACCGACTCTCGTCCCCATCCTGATCTTCCCTCGCTTCGTGGGAGAAGGGACACAAGAGGGGGATGAAGCCGCTTGTATTCCCTCCCCCGGGAGTGGGGAAGGCCTAGGGTGGGCGTGATGCCGAGCGCCGCTGCTAGCCCAGAATCTCGCCGATCTTCTGCGTCGCCTTCAGGCCGGAGCCCGTGAGTACGAGCACCGTCTTCTCTTCCGGCTTGATCTTCCCGTCCTTCACCAGGCGCGCGAACGCCGCCGCCGTCTGCGCGCTGGTCGGCTCGGCATAGAGGCCACTCGCAGCCAGCGTCTTCAGGCCGGCGATGATCTCGTCTTCCGGCACGGCGATAGCCGCGCCGCCGGAGCCGCGGATCGCGCCGAGCACTTCCCTCAGGCGGATCGGCTTCGCGATTGCGGTGCCCTCGGCGACGGTCGGCTCGACCTTGGTCTCGACCGGCGTGTCGACGCCGGCAGCGAAGCTCGCGGCGATCGGTGCGCAGTTGGCGGGCTGGCTGCCGAAGATCTTCGGCAGCTTCTTGATTGCGCCCTTCCGGAGCAGCTCGTTGAACCCGATCCAGCAGCCGAGGATGTTCGATCCCGCGCCCATCGGCGCGATCACGTTGTCCGGCGCCTCGAAGCCCAGGTCCTCCCAGAGCTCGTAGGCGAGCGTCTTGGTGCCCTGGAGGAAGAGCGCCTGCCAGTTGTGGCTGGCGTAGAAGATCTTCTCTGCCTGCCGCTCGGCCTCGTCGGCGCAGTCCTGGCGCGTGCCGGGCACGAGCTCGACTTCGGCGCCGACCGCGCGCATCTGCACGATCTTGGCCGGCTGCGTGTAGGCCGGCACCAGGATCTTCACCTTGAGCCCGCCAGCGACCGCATAAGCCGCCACGGCAGCACCGCCATTGCCGGAAGAGTCTTCGAGCACGTGACGGACGCCCTGCTGGCGCAACGCCGAGAGCATCACCGAAGCGCCGCGGTCCTTAAAGCTGCCGGTCGGTGCGAACCATTCGAGCTTCGCCAGCGCACGCGCGCCGCCGATGCGACGCTCGACCAGCGGCGTGCAGCCTTCGCCCATCGTGATCGGATCATCGATGGTCAGCGGCAGTGCCTTGGCGTAGCGCCAGAGCGAGCGGACCGAGGTGTCGATGTCGCTCCGGCCGATGCCCGGCAGATCCGTCGTCATCAGCGGATTGCCGTCGTCCGAGCGCCAGCGCGGCTGGGTGATCGCGTAGGTCTTACCTGTATGGGGATCGATATATGAGGCGGTCATGTCAGCGGCGCCATTCCTTTGGCTCGCCGGCGGCGAGCCATTCCTTGTATTCGGCCTTGGTTGCGTCGTTGGCAGGGTAGACGCCGGGTGTCGGCGCGCCGGCCAGGATCTTGATCTGAATGAAACGTTCGAGCCGTTCCTGCTCGGCGCCGTCGCGGGCGACTTCATCTGCCAGCGCCTTCGGCACGACGACGACGCCGTCCTGGTCGCCGACGATCACGTCGCCAGGGATCACCGCGACCCGGCCGCAGCCGATCGGTCCTTGCATGCCGGCGCCGGAGAGGCCGGAGATGCTGGCGGGCGCGGCGGGTCCGGCGGCGAAGATCGGCAGGCCCAGCGGCATCGTCGCCTCGACGTCGCGCAGCCCGCCGTCGGTGACGATGCCGGCGACGCCACGGGTCTTGAGGCGTGCTACCAGGATGTCGCCGACGAGCCCGGTCGATGCCTCGCGGCGGGCGTCGATCACGAGCACGGCGCCGGCCGGGACCTGCTCGATCGCGACTCGCGCCGCATAGTCGGACCGGGCGAGAATCGCCGGGTCCGAGAGATCCTCGCGCAACGGCAGGTAGGCGAGCGTGAAGGCCTCGCCGACCAGACGCTCGGTCATCGGCACCAGGGGGCGGACGCCCTCCATTGCCGAGCGCCGGATACCGCGCTTGAGCAGCTGCATGGTCAGCGTCGCGGTCGAGACGCCGCGGAGCGTGCCGATCAGGCTCGGGTCGAGAGGCATGTTTCATCCTGAAGTCGTGACAATTGGCGGCCATCGCCCGCGCCGCTAGCATGGGCTGTTATCCCTCCACCGAAGCAAAGCGGCGCCGGCGGCGCAAGGGCGGCTTCTCACCCTCAGGGTCGCTGCATGGCCGACTTCACCCAGGTCCACAACATCGACGACTTCAAGCGCCTTGCCCGCGGCTACCTGCCGCGACCGATCTTCGACTGGATCGAGGGCGGGGCCGAGGACGAGATCTCGCTCCGCAACAACCGCACCGCCTTCGACCGCGTGCGCTTCAAGCCGCGCACCCTGGTCGACGTGAACGTGCGCGACCAGACGACCGAACTGTTCGGCAAGCCGATGGCCTCGCCCTTCGCGATCGCGCCGATGGGGAATTTGAGCCTGTTCTGGCCGGAGGCCGAGACGGTGATCGCCCAGGCCGCCGCCGCGGCGGGCATTCCCTTCGCGCTCTCGACCGCCTCTGCCGTGCCGCTGGAGACGGTGGCGGAGAAGGCGGGCGGGCGCCTCTGGTTCCAGCTCTACGTGTTCAAGGACAAGAAGATCAACGACTCGCTGGTCGACCGCGCCGCCGCCGCCGGCTACGAGGCGCTGATGGTGACGACCGATACGCACATGTTCCCCAAGCGCGAGCGCGACCGCCGCAATGGCATCGGTCTCAATCTCAAGAAGACGCCGGCCAACATCGCCGCCGTGCTGGCGCGGCCGCGCTGGTTCTGGAGCGTCGTGCTGAGCCGCCCGATGCCGAAGCTGGCCAATCTTGAGAGAGAAGTCTCGGGATCGACCACCTACGAGGCCCTGGCCAACTACTTCCTCTCGCAGCGCTACAACGGCTTCGACCTCGACGACCTGAAGCGCCTCCGCGACCGCTGGAAGGGAAAGCTGATGGTGAAGGGCATCCTCAACGTCGAGGATGCGATCCGCGCGGTCGAGGTCGGCTGCGACGGGGTGATCCTTTCGAACCACGGCGGCCGCAACCTCGAAGGCTCGGCGGCGCCGTTCGAGGTGCTGCCGGAGGTGGTCGACGGCGTCGGCGGCAAGGTGCCGGTGCTGCTGGACTCGGGCTTCCGCCGCGGCAGCGACATCGTCAAGGCGCTCGCCATCGGCGCCAAGGCGGTCATGCTCGGCCGGCCGGCTGCGTATTCGGTCTCCGGCACCGGCAGGGACGGTGTCAGCCACATGCTGGCGACGATGAAGGACGAGGTCGACCGCGTGCAAGGCTACCTCGGCGCTAAGAAGCTCTCCGAACTCGGCCGCGACCTGCTGCTGTTCGACCGCACGCAGCCCGGTTCCAACGCGACGATGATCTGAACGCGCTCAGCGAGCGCCGGAATCGGCGGACGCCTTTTGCCGGAAGCTTCTCAGATGGTTCGCCATCGCCGTTTGCGCCGCCTCGGGATCTCGCCTGCGGATCGCCTCGAGGATCAGCCGGTGCTCTGCCGGGTCGCGTGTCGGACGTGACTTGAGCGAGCGGTTGATGCGCTCGCGCACGTCGCGGAACCGTCCGATCAGGCTTTCGATGCTGTGGTAGAGGAGCTGGTTGCCCGAGGCCGCAGCGATGCTCAGGTGAAAGCCGATGTTCTCGGCGAAATAGGGCGTGCCGGCGTCGACATGCGCCTCGATCGCCGCGGCGAACCCGGCGATCCGCTGGACCTGGGACGCGGTCGCGTGGCGCGCAGCGCCGGCAGCGGCGGCCGGCTCGAGCAGCGCCCGCACCGCGTAGAGATCCTCGAGCGCCCATTGGGCGAGGGATCGTTCGCCGTTGACGGTCGGAGGCAAGGCCGACACGAGAATGCTGCCACGGCCGGTCCGTCTCTCCAGCAGGCCCATCAGGACGAGGCCGCGCACGGCCTCGCGGACGCTCGACCGGCCGACGCCGAGCATCGCCATGAGCTGGTGCTCGGACGGGAGGCGGTCGCCGACGCCGATCTTGCCGGAGCGGATCATCGCGAACAGCCGCTCCGAGACCGCCTCGACCACCGAGCGCTTTTTCTTCGCCGTCGGCTTCGAGCGGTCGCGGTCGACGGATATCGTTGGCGCGGACATGGCTCCTCCATAGCTCCGATGGCTGTCTGCCGGAAGCCGTTTCATGGAACCGTGGGCAGGATTGTCAGACAAAGGCGCCGCCGATAGCTTGTCTGACAAAGCTTGTCGCAAACGAGGGGGAACGACACCATGAACCTGCGCACCGGAACTGTGATCGCCGCCGTGCTGCTCGCGACCGTCGCCTCCGCACCCGCGGATGCCCAGACCCCGCAGAAGGGCGGAACCCTGACCATCGGCGTTCCCAACGGGATCCCGACCTTCGATGTCATGGCGTCCACTGACGACACCGGGCGGGTCATCCATCTGCACATGTACGAGCCGCTGATCGGTCGGAACGAGAAGCTGGAGGCCGCGCCGATGCTGGCCGAGAGCTGGACCGTGTCCTCCGACGGGCTGACCTACACCTTCAAGATCCGCAAAGGCATCGTCTTCCACAACGGAAAGGTCCTGACCTCGACCGACGCCAAGGCCTCGATCGAGCGCTACATGCGCATGAGCGTGCGCCGTCGCTATCTCGAGGACGTGGCCGAGGTCTCGGCGCCGGATGCGGACACCGTGGCGCTGAAGCTGAAGCAGGCGCGGCCTCTGTTCATGAACAACTTCAGCCAGCCCGAGGTCATCGTGGCGATGCTGCCCGCGGAAGAGGCGGCGAAGGACGCGAACAAGATCGAGAGCGTCGGCACGGGCCCTTACAAGCTGCAGGAATACAAGCCTGACAGCCATGTCCGCCTGGTCCGGCACGATCGCTACGCTGTCGATACGCGCAGCACCGGACGCGACGGTTATGTCGGCAACAAGCAGGCCTATCTGGATACGCTGAACTTCCGGATCATCCCGGAAAGCTCGGCCATGATCGCGGCGCTCGAGGCCGGCGAGATCGACATGGCGGAGACGGTTCCGGACAAGTCCGTGCCGACGCTCAAGAAGAATCCGAAGCTGGTGCACGTCAACGTCATGCCGGCAGGCATGCAGAGCCTGTCGATCAACATGGCGCAGCCGCCGATGGACAAGCTTCTGGTCCGTCGCGCCGTCCAGGCGGCGCTCGACATCGACGAGATCATGGATGCGGCGCGGGACGGCAACTATCAGCTGAACCACTCCGTGCAATATCCGGGCTATGCGACCTTCCCCGGCGACCGCGGCAAGGAAACCTACAACAAGAAGGACCAGGCGCTGGCGAAGAAGCTGCTGGCCGAAGCCGGCTACAAGGGCGAACCGGTGGTCATCATCTCGGCCGTGACCTTCGACTGGCACGCGGCAACGGCCCTGGTCATCTCCGAGCAGTTGAAGGCGATCGGGATGAAGGTCGAGCTCAAGTCGATGGACTGGCCGGCGGTCGTGGCGCTGCGCTCGCGCATGGACGGCTGGCACCTCAACCCGGGATTCTTCGGTACCGGCCCCTGGCTCGGCGATCCGCTGATCTCGATCGCAAGCCTGATCGGCCCGACGCCGGGCAACAACTTCAAGGACGGCCCGCTCTACGGGTTTGCGCGCGACATGGAGGAACTGCCGACCGCCGAGGGACGCCTGCAAGCGTGGTTCAAGGCGCAGGACCGCATCATCGACCAGGTGCTGATGATCAAGCTCGGCGACATGGGGCAGTCGCAGATGATGACGACGAAGATCAATGGCTTCGACAAGTTCCGGACGGCGCGTCTTTGGAACGTCTGGCTTCAGAACTGATCGGCAAGACGACCGCCATGTCAGAACTTTTCGAGCGTTTCGGCATCCGCCGCGTCATCAATGCCTCGGGCACCGAGACGGTGCACGGCGCGAGCCGTGCGTCGGATCGGGTGGTGGCGGCCGTGGCGGCCGTCCTGCCGCACTGGATCGAGGTTGCGGAGCTCCAGCGCGCCGCCAGCGAGGTCATCGTCAAGGCGACGGGGGCGGAAGCCGGATTCGTCACGGGCTGCACAGCGGCGGGCATCTCCGTCGCCGTCGCCGCGGCGATGACCGGGGTCGATCTCGGTCGCGTCGAACGATTGCCCGACACGACCGGGATGAAGAACCGAGTGATCTTGCAGAAGGGCCACGAGGTCAACTACGGGGCCACCGTCACCCAGATGATCCGGATGACGGGCGCCGAGCCGGTGGAAATCGGCACCGCCACCGGCTGCGCCGCCTACCAGCTCGAGGCCGCGATCGACGAGCGGACGGCGGCCGCGATCTTCGTCCTTTCCCACCACACGGTGCAGAGCGGGCTGATGAACCTCAAGACGTTCGCGGCCGTGTGCAGGGCGAAGGGCGTGCCGGTCATCGTCGACGCCGCGGCCGAATATGATTGGCCGGGAATGCTGAAGGACGGCGCGACGGCCGTCATCTTCAGTTCGCAGAAGGCACCGGCCGGAACGACGGCCGGCGTCATTGCCGGCGAACGCGAATTCATCCGCGCCTGCTATCATCAGGAACGCGGTATCGGCAGACCGATGAAGGCGGGCAAGGAGAACGTTGCCGGTGCAATCGCCGCGCTCGAGCAATGGATCGAGACCGACCACAAGGCGGTGCAGAAGGCGCAGGCCGCCAGGCTGGACCGGGCGGAGTCGATGCTGCAGAACATCAGGGGCCTCAGGCTCGAGCGCGAACCCGATCCTCCTGGAAATCCCTTCGATCGCCTGATGCTGCACGTCGATCCCAGGGTGGCCCGGATCTCGGCCTTCCAGCTCGGCCAGCAGCTCGCCGCGGGCAAGCCCAAGATCGTGCTGCGCTCGCTTCACACGGACCGCGGCTACCTCCTGCTCGACGTCAGGCGTATCGATGACGCCGAGCTCGATGTCGTGGTCGGACGAATCCGCGAAGTGCTTGCGTCGGTGCCAGCCGACTCCCAGCCGGTAGCGCCGCCGCCGAGCGGCGACCTCACCCGGCAGGGCATGGCGCGCTGGCTCGCCCGCTAGCAGCCGGGTGCTAGCGTCGACGTGTCTCGGCCGTCGTCTTCCCGTCGTTCTGGATGGAACCGCCCATGCCCGAAATCGCCATCGCCCGGTTCGCCCATGAGGGCAACAGCTTTTCGCCGCTCCTGACACCGATCGACTGCTTCAAATCGGGTGAGTGGGCGATCGGCGAGGGCGTTCCGAAGTACTACCGCGGCAGCAAGACCGAGATCGGCGGCGCGATCGCGTGGCTCGAGAGGCGGCCGGAGTGGAAGCCGACCTTCCTTCGATGCACGGCAGCGCCTTCTTCCGGCGTGCTCGCGGCCGGGGTGTTCGACACGATCATCGGCGAGATCACCGACGGTCTCTCCCAACGGAAGTGGGATGCCGTCTTCCTCTCGCTGCACGGCTCGCTGAATGCCGTCGAGTATCCGCACGCCGACTACGAGATCGTGAAAAGGGTCCGTGCCATCATCGGCAAGGACACGCCGCTCGCAGTCAGCTTCGACCTGCACGCCAATGTCAGCCAGGCCGAGGCGGACATCCCGGACATCGTGGTCGGGTACAAGTGCCACCCGCATACCGACATGGCGGAAACCGCGACCAAGGCGCTCGACATCCTGGAGCGTCGCATCAAGGGCGAGGTCCGGCCCGTCGCCGTCATCGTCCGTGCCGACGCCATCATCCCGAGCCTGTTCGCCCGCACGACCGACGGTCCGATGGCGGAGGTCAAGCAGATCGCCGCAGACATCGAGAAGAAGTACGGGCTCCTCGATCTTACGCCCTATCAGGGCTACGCCTACGCCGACAACGAGGCGGCGGGGGCTTCGGCCTGGGCGACCGCGAACGGCGATCGAGCTTTGGCGCTGAAGGCGGCGACCGAGCTTGTGCAGGAGATGAACAAGCGCCGGCCGCTGCTGTTCAAGAAGCTGCCGAGCGCAGCCGAGGGCATCGCCCGGGCGCTCGCCGCCAAGGACGCGCCGATCGCCGTCATCGACTCTGCCGACCACACGGGCGCGGGCGGCATCGGCGACACGCCGGGGCTGCTCGCGGCGCTGGTCGCGGCCAACCCGACCAGGCCGACGGCCTTCGCCTTCTTTCACGATCCCGACCTCGTCGCCAAGGCGCAGGCCGCCGGGATCGGCGCCCGCCTCAAGGTCAGGCTGGGCGGCCGGCTGACGGCGCTCTTCGGACCGCCGGTCGAGGCCGAGGTAACGGTCGGGCATCTTTCGGACGGCAGGTTCGTCAATGTCGGCCCGGTCCATGGCGGGCTCGCCAACGACCTGCGCGGCTGCGCGCGGCTGGACTTCGTCGGTCTGCCGATTTCGGTGATGATCACCGGCATCTGCCACGACACCACGGACGCCAACTTCTACAAGGCTGCCGGCATCGATCTCTCGAAGCTGGCCCTGCTGGCGGTCAAGGCGAAGAACCAGTTCCGGGCCTCCTTCGGCGGAACCTTCCGCGAGATGATCGACATCGACGCCCCGGGGCCGGCGGCCTACGACTTCAGCAGCTTCCCGTTCAAGAAGGCGCCCAAGACCCTCTATCCTCTGACCCGCTGATGTCGGCGGGAGCGCGGCCAGAGTCACGTCCCTACCGGGTTCCCGGATGACGGGCTACATCCTCCATCGCCTGGCGAGCGCCGTGCTCGTCGTCTTCCTGGTGACGATCATTTCGTTCTCGGTGATGTCGCTGGTGCCCGGCGACCCGGCCTCCGTTGTGGCCGGCGCCAACGCGACGCCCGACGAGATCGCGGCGATCCGCGTCCAGCTCGGCCTGCATCTGCCCTATCACGAGCGGCTGCTGAACTGGGTGATGGGACTTCTCCAGGGCGATCTCGGCCGCTCGATCCTGCTCCAGCGCACGGTCGCGGAGGCGGTTGCCGAGCGCCTACCGGTGACCATCGCGCTTTCGATCTACGCGATGATCCTGACGCTGGTGCTCGGCGTCGGCCTCGGCGTCTTCGCCGCGGTACGCCAGAATTCCTGGGTCGACCAGCTTTGCATGACCGTGGCGCTGCTCGGCGTCTCGCTACCGAACGTCTGGCTCGCGATCCTCTTCGTCATGTTCTTTTCGGTCTATCTCGGCTGGTTTCCAACCGGCGGCTATGTCCCGTTCGACCAAAGCCTCAGCGGCGCTCTGGTTTCGCTGACCTTGCCGGCGAT
>CAZZLX010000032.1:0-14537 GCA_964655235.1 uncultured Rhizobium sp. | reverse complement strand
ACCTTGCGCAAGAGCCGGCGCAGCGTCACCTGCTTGCCCTCGGTCACCGAGGTCAGCACGTCCTTGATGTGGACCATGCCGAGCACGTCGTCGAGGGTGCCGCGATAGACCGGCACGCGCGAATGGCCGGAGGCGGTCATGTGCTTGACCAGGTCGGGGACCGAGGTGTCGATCTCGATCGCGTCGATGTCGGAGCGCGGCACCATCACGTCGCGCGCGGTCAATGTGCGGAGCTTGAGCACGTTGCCGATCAACGCACGCTCGTCGTCGGCGATCGGCTCGGCGGTCTCGCGCTCCTCGATCAGTTCCTCGATCGCCTCGCGGAACGACGCCTCGACCTCGCGCTCCTTGCGCGAGCGGCCGAGCCAGGCCTTGAGGCGGGCGAAGCGCGATTCCGACGTCTCGGTCATCGCCGCGCCTCGTAGGGATCGGCCACGCCGAGTGCGGCGAGCACCTCGATCTCGACCTTCTCCATCTTCTTCGCTTCGGGCTTCGTCTCGTGGTCGTGGCCGAGGAGATGCAGCACGCCGTGCACGACGAGATGGGTCAAGTGATCGGCCGGCCTCTTGCCCTGGTCCTCGGCTTCAGCCAGCACGGTCTCGAGCGCCAGCACGATGTCGCCGAGGAACGGGCGCTCGCCCGACTCGAAGGACAGGACGTTGGTCGGCTTGTCCTTGCCGCGATAGTCGCGGTTGAGGACGCGGACCTGGGCGTCGTCGGCAAGCGCCAGCGACACCTCCGCCGGGCCTTCATGCGCGGCGGCGAGGGCGGCCTTCGCCGCCCGCTTCGCCAGCCTGTCGGCGCCAGGAACGGACTTCTTCCATCGCTTGGAGAGCTCGGCGACGGAGACCGTCGCCGTGGCACGAGGTCGGCCCGGGCTCATGGCTGGACCCGATCCGTCTTGGCTGCGATCAGCCGGGGATCGTGGGCGTTGTAGGCACGGACGATGCGCGTCACCAGCGGGTGGCGGACGACGTCAGCATCGGTGAACTCGACCATGGTGACGCCCTTGACGTCGCGCAGGATGTCGACCGCCTCGTTGAGGCCCGACTTGGCGCCGAGTGGCAGGTCGATCTGGCTCGGATCGCCGGTCACGGCCATGCGGCTGTTCTCGCCGAGACGGGTCAGGAACATCTTCATCTGCGTCGGTGTGGTGTTCTGCGCCTCGTCCAGGATGATGAAGGAGTTGGCCAGCGTACGCCCGCGCATGAAGGCTAAGGGCGCGATCTCGATCTCGCCGGCCTGCAGGCGGCGGTCGACCTGGTCGCCCGGCATCATGTCGTAGAGCGCGTCGTAGAGCGGGCGCAGATAGGGATCGACCTTTTCCTTCATGTCGCCGGGAAGGAAGCCAAGCCGCTCGCCGGCTTCGACCGCCGGGCGCGACAGGATGATGCGATCCACCTTGCCGGCCTTCAGCATCGAGACCGCGACCGCGACCGCGAGATAGGTCTTCCCGGTGCCGGCGGGGCCCAGCCCGAACACCAGCTCGTGGTCGGCGAGCGCGTCGAGATAGAGCGCCTGGCGGGGGGAGCGTGCCTCGATCGGACGTCGCCAGGTCGCGATGCCGCGCGGCTCGCCTTCGTTGCGCGATCCCGCGAAGCGGATCGCCGCGTCCACGTCCGCCGGCGTCAGGCCGGCCGGCTGCCCGTTCTTGCGCTTGTCCGCGACGAGGCGTCCATAGAGGCGCTCGAGGGTCTGCTTGGCGGCTTCCGCCTGGGCGCCGGCGATCGCGAGCGGGCTCGAGTGGCCGGTGACGCGAACGTCGAAGTTCTGCTCGATCCGCGCCAGGTTGCGGTCGTGCTCGCCGAACAGGAGGGGCACCAGCGAAGCGTCCTCGAAACTGACTTGCAGTACCGGCTGCTCCTCGCGCCTCACGCCGCCTCCTCTTCCACGACCGCGATCTGCCCGGCGAGGCTGACGCCGTAGGCGGCGGTCACCGTTACCGAAACCATCCGGCCGAGCAGCCGTTCCGCGCCGTCGAAATGGATCGACTGCAGGTAGGGCGTGCGGCCGATCAGCTGTCCGGGCTTGCGCCCCTTGCGCTCGGCCAGAACCTCGAAGGTGCTGCCGACCATGCGCTCGTTGAAGGCGAGCTGATGACGCTCCAGCACCTTGTGCAGGCGGTCGAGCCGACGCGTCTTCTCGTCTTCGGCGACCTGCGTGTCCATCAGCGCCGCCGGCGTTCCCGGCCGCGCGCTGTACTTGAAGGAGTAGGCCTGGGCGAAGCCGACCTTCTCCGCAAGGTCGAGCGTCGCCTGGACGTCGACCTCGGTCTCCCCGGGGAAACCGACGATGAAGTCGGACGAGAGCGCGAGGTCGGGCCGCGCCGACCGCAGCCTGTCGACGAGACGGAGATAGTCCGCGGCCGTGTGCCGGCGGTTCATCTGGGCGAGGATGCGGTCCGATCCCGACTGCACCGGCAGATGCAGGAACGGCATCAGCTTCGGCTCGTCGCGATGCGCCTCGATCAGCTCGTCGTCGAGGTCACGAGGATGGGAAGTCGTGTAGCGGAGCCGCTCGACGCCCTCGATGCCGGCGATCTCGCGGATCAGGCGGCCAAGCCCCCAGGTCTTGCCGTCGAGGCCTTCGCCGTGGAAGGCATTCACGTTCTGGCCGAGCAGCGCGATCTCGACCGCGCCTTGCATGGCGAGCCGCTTCGCCTCCGCGACGATCGCCGAGACAGGCCGCGAGTACTCGCTGCCGCGCGTGTAGGGCACGACGCAGAAGGTGCAGAACTTGTCGCAGCCTTCCTGCACCGACAGGAAGGCGATCGGTCCCTGCGGCGCGCCGGCGTCGGGCAGATGGTCGAACTTCGGCTCGGCCGGGAAGTCGGTGGCCAGCACCTGGCCGCCGGCGCGCGCGGCGCGTGCGACCAGCTCGGGCAGCTGATGGTAGCTCTGCGGGCCGACGACGATGTCGACGTAGGGCGCCCGGCGGAGGATCTCGCCGCCCTCGGCCTGGGCGACGCAGCCGGCGACGGCCAGCGTCATGTCGCTGCCGGCGGCCTGCTTCTCCTGCTTGATCAGGTTGAGCCGGCCGAGCTCGGAGAAGGTCTTCTCGGAGGCCTTCTCGCGGATATGGCAGGTGTTGAGGATCACCATGTCGGCCGCCTCCGGCGTTTCCGCCGGTGCATAGCCGAGCGGCGCCAGGACATCCGCCATGCGGGCGGAGTCGTAGACGTTCATCTGGCAGCCATAGGTACGAACGAACAGCTTCTTGGCCAATGTGGTCCCGGATACCCCTTTGAGCGCCACTTCTCCGCGTCCGGCGCTCAGGATGGCCTGCTCCCGTGACGAGACGATGTCGCTCAAGACCTAGCATTCCGAGGGTATCCTCTCAAGGCCGGGCCCTTGCGGCGAAGCGACTTGAGCGTGTACCGGTTGAGATCAGCCGACAGGGAGGAAAACCGTGATCAAGATCTGGGGCCGACCCAATTCGTCGAACGTCCAGAAGGTGTTGTGGGCCGCCGACGAGATCGGCGTGAAATACGAACGCATCGACGCGGGCGGCGCCTTCGGGATCGTCAAGGAACCGAAGTACCTGGCGATGAATCCGAACGGCCTGATCCCGACGATCGAGGACGGCGACCTGATCCTCTGGGAATCCAACACGATCGTCCGCTACCTGGCCGACAAGTATGGCAAGGGAACGCTCGGGATCGAAGATCCGGGCGAGCGCGCCTCGGCCGAGAAATGGATGGACTGGGGCTTCACCCTCGGCGTGCCGAACGGTCCGCTGTTCTGGGGATATGTCCGCACCCCGCCGGCCCAGCGCGACCCCGCCGCGCTCGAAGCCAGCCGGGTCAAGGCGATCGAGCTCTGGACCATCGTCGACAAGCAGCTCGCCGACCGGCCCTACATCGCCGGCAAGAATTTCACCGTCGGCGATATAGGCCTCGGCGTTTTCGTCCATCGCTGGCATCACTTCCCGATCGAACGCGGCAACATGCCGAACCTCGCCGGCTATTACGAACGCCTTAAGGCACGGCCGGCCTATGCGAAGCACGTGGCGTTGCCGTTGACCTGAAGGCGGAACCCGTCGCAGGCCTCGGGGCATTTAGGGGGCGACACTCGAGGGAGGAGATCGCCATGGCAGCCAAGTCCAAGCGACCGGTCCGCAAGAAGGCCAAGCGGTCACCGGCACCCAAGCGCAAGGCTCCGGCCAGGCCGAAGCGCCCGGCCGCGCGTGCCAAGCGCGCAGCCCCGCCGAAGACGAGGCGGGCTGCGCCCGAAAAGCCGAAGCCGGCGGCGAAGGCGGAAATGCTGATCCGCCGGCCGGTGGCCGACGTGTTCATCGCCTTCGTCGATCCGCTGATCACCGCGAACTTCTGGTTCACCAGGGGCAGCGACCGGCTGCACATGGGGAAGACGGTCCGCTGGGAATGGGAGATGTACGGCTTCGCCGTGGATGTCGACGTCATGGCGGTCGACGAGAACCGGCGGATCCTGATCCATTGGCCGGGCGAGGGCGGGCCGACGCGGGTCGAATGGACCTTCACCTCGCGTCCCGACAACACAACCTTCGTCACGATCGAGAACAGCGGCTTCCGCGGCACCAGCGCCGAGGTCCTGGCCCAGGTTGTCGGCGCTACCGAGGGCTTCGCCCTGGTGCTCGCCGGGGCGAAGGCGTTTCTCGAGCAGGGACTGATCCTGGACTTCGTCGCCGACCGTTTCCCAGACGGGCTGCCGAAGAGCTAGGCGCCCATTGGACTAGGCGACCGGGGCGGCTTGTGGCAGTTTCCGCCGCCGCAAATTCGAGGAGTTGAGAAGTGCGCGCCGAGACAGAGCAGACCGTCGCCCAGATCAAGCAGTCGCTGGAACTGCTGAGGAGGTCTCTTTGACTGGGACGCGGCAACCAAGCGCCTTGCGGAGCTGAACCAGGCGGCCGAGGACCAGTCGCTGTGGAACGACCAGGCCAAGGCCCAGGCGCTGATGCGCGAGCGCACGCGCCTGGAGAAGTCGCTGGGCGCGATCCGCGAGATCCAGCAGGGGCTGGATGACGCGGTCGGGCTGATCGAGCTGGCCGAGGCCGAGAACGACCAGGCGACGGTGGCCGAGGCCGAGGCCGAGCTCGCCAAGGTCGCCGAGACGGCGGCGAAGAAGCAGCTCGAAAGCCTGCTGTCTGGCGAGGCCGACGGCAACGATTGCTATCTGGAGATCCATGCCGGCGCCGGCGGCACCGAGGCCCAGGACTGGGCCCTGATCCTGTCGCGCATGTACACGCGCTGGGCCGGCGCCAAGGGCTACAAGGTCGAATACCAGGAAGAGAGCCCGGGCGAAGAGGCGGGCATCAAGTCGGCGACCATCAAGATCAGCGGCGAGAACGCCTATGGCTGGCTCAAGTCGGAATCGGGCGTGCATCGCCTGGTCCGCATCTCGCCGTTCGACTCCCAGGCGCGCCGCCACACGAGCTTCGCCTCGGTCTGGGTGTTTCCGGTGATCGACGACACGATCAACATCGAGGTGCTCGACAAGGATCTCCGCGTCGACACCTATCGCGCGTCGGGCGCCGGCGGCCAGCACGTCAACAAGACCGAGAGCGCGATCCGCATCACCCATATCCCGACCGGCATCGTCGTCGCCTGCCAGACCGATCGCTCCCAGCACCGCAACCGTGCGATCGCCATGGACATGCTGAAGGCCCGCATGTACGAGGCCGAACTGCAGAAGCGCGAGGCGGCCGCGGCGAAGGAGCAGGAGTCCAAGACCGACATCGGCTGGGGGCACCAGATCCGCTCCTACGTGCTGCAGCCCTACCAGATGGTGAAGGATCTCCGCACCGGTGTGGAGACCGGCAACTCGGGCGCGGTCCTCGACGGCGACATCGACCGCTTCCTGGAAGCCTCGCTCGCCGCCCGTCTGGAGCGTCTCGCCGGAAGGGCGGCTTAAAGCCGTGGCGCTCCAGCCCGGCCTGACGCCGGTGGAGGAGGTCAAGAAGATCTCCGGCCTCGAGTTCCTCAAGGGGATCGTCGAAGGGCGCTTTCCGCCGCCGCCGATCGCGCATCTCCTGGGCTTCCGCCTCACCGAGGTCGAGGAGGGACGAGCGCTTTTCACCGGCGCACCGGATTTCAGCGTCTACAACCCTATCGGCTCTGTGCATGGCGGCTATATCGCGACGCTGCTGGACTCCTGCATGAGTTGCGCCGTTCATACGACCGCGCCCGCCGGCTTCGGCTACACCACGGTCGAGATCAAGGTGAACTTCGTGCGCGCCGTCACAGACAAGACCGGCGTGGTTCGGGCAGAAGGCAAGGTGATCAACGCGGGCAAGCGGATCGGCACCTCCGAAGGCCGCCTGACGGATGCGCAGGGCCGGATTCTGGCCCATGGAACGGCGACTTGCCTTGTCTTTCCGCTGTGATCGATGGTTAACGGGCGCTTAGGTCCGCGCACGACTGCGTTAGCGTAAAATTGTTAGGTATCTCAGCGGGTTGATGGCGGGATCGGGCATAAAATCGGTTGCTCCGCCGGGCTCGCGCTGCTAGACTTTCATTTAGTATCCCCCGAGAAACGGATATTGGGATCCCCAAATGGCCAACTCCATCCTCACCAATACCGGCGCGGCAACCGCGCTCCAGAACGCCAGCTCGATCGAGCGCAGCCGTGATGCGATCGGCCGCCAGCAGTCGACCGGCAAGCGCGTCAACAACGCCGTCGACAATGCGTCGGCGTTCACGATCGCGCAGATCCTGCAGGGCGATCTCAAGTCCTACGGCGCGGTCGAGCAGGGCATCGACAATGCCCGCGGCGTCCTCGCGGTCACGAATGCCGCGGCGACCGCCGCTTCCGATCAGCTCGCCAACCTGAACGCGACGATCATCTCGGCGCAGAACCCGGCGAACTCCTCGCAGCAGCAGGCGATCTACAATGCCGACTTCCAGGCGCAGGTCGCCCAGCTCAACCAGACCATCCAGAACGCGAGCTTCAACGGCCGCAACGTGCTGTCGGCCGGCTCGACCTCGCTCAATGTCCTCGCCAACATCGACGGCACGACGCTGAGCGTTCAGTCTAACTCCGGCTTCGCCGTCGCCACCGCCAATCTCGGCGCGCAGTCGCTTTCCACGCCGGCCGCGGCGGCGCAGGCGTTCTCGGCGCTCCAGCAGGCGCAGTCCTCGATCGCCTCCGTGCTCGGCAACGTCGGCCAGGATACGCGCACCCTGAACAACCAGTCGCAGTTCCTCTCGGTGCTCGCCGACGCGACGCAGGAAGGCCTCGGCTCGATCGTCGATGCCAACCTCGGCTCGGTCGCGGCGCGCAGCCAGGCGGAAGCCGCCCGCAGCCAGCTGTCGGGGCTCACGCTCAACATCGCCAACCGCCAGCCGCAGTCGGTCCTCGGCCTCTTCCGCTGACGCCTTTTTAATGGGCAGGTTGATTTGAAAGACGGCGGCCTTCGGGCCGCCGTCTGCTTTTGTTCGCCTACTTGAGTAGCAGTAGCGCGGCCTGAGGATTGCAGCTAAATTTTGACAATTGAAGCACCAAGCCCTGAACTACGGGGCGGGTTTACAACTAGGAGGCTTTAGATGCGGTTCTCGAAACTCTTCGCCGCTGCGGCGGCCCTCGCGATCGGCGCCGTGACCGCCACGCCGGCGGACGCTGGCGCGATCCTGGATGCGATCAAGGCGCGCGGCTCGTTCAAGTGCGGCACGGCCCAGCCGACGCCGGGCTGGGGCTACACCGACTCCTCGGGCGCCTGGCAGGGCTTCAACATCGACGTCTGCAAGGCGGTTGCAGCGGCCCTGTTCGGCAATCCGTCGAAGGTCGAGTACGTCGTCGTCACTTCGCAGAGCCGCTTCCCGGCGCTGCAGTCGGGCGAGGTCGACGTCCTCTCCAACAACACCACGTGGACCCTCGCGCGCGACAGCCAGCTCGGCTTCAACTTCGCGCCGACGGTGTTCTATGACGGCCAGGGCTTCCTGATTCCGAAGAAGCTCGGCGTCACCTCGGGCCTCAAGCTCGACGGCGCCACCGTCTGCGTGCTGCCCGGCACCACCACCGAGCTCAACCTCGCCGACTACTTCCGCGCCAACAAGATGAGCTTCAAGCCGGTCGTCATCGAGAACGCCGACGAGATCCGTCGCGCGTACTTCGAAGGCCGCTGCGATGTCATGACCAACGACCGCTCGTCGCTCGCCGCGATCCGCTCGCTGGCTTCCAACCCGGCCGACCACATCGTGCTCGCCGACGTGATCTCGAAGGAGCCCCTGGCCCCGGTCGTGAAGCACGGCGACGACCAGTGGTTCGACATCGTGAAGTGGACGGTCTACGCCCTCCTCGAGGCCGAGGAGTACGGCGTGACCCAGGCCAATGCCGACAAGATGCTGGCCGAGACCAAGGATCCGCGCGTCGAGCGCCTGCTGGGCAAGACCCCCGGCATGGGCGCGGCCCTCGGGCTCGACGAGAAGTGGGCGCTCAACGCCATCAAGGCGGTCGGCAACTACGGCGAGATCTACGACCGCAGCCTCGGCCCGAAGACCCCGCTCCAGCTCGAGCGCGGCATCAACGATCTGTGGACCAAGGGCGGCATCATGTACTCGCCCCCGGCTCGCTGATCTGACGAGAGCCCTCTGAAGCCGTCGGACCGCTCCGTGCCCCAGGCCTCGCGCCCAGCGGCGCGGGGCGGTCCGGTCTTCGTCCCCGTGTCCCGGGTGACCGGGAGGATCATCACATGAGCCAGATCGACGCGCCCCGTACGGGCGACGCTGTCGGCTATCCGGACGCCGCCAACCGCATCAGGCGCGGCGGCGCCTGGTGGAACGACCAGCACGTCCGCTCGCTTCTCTACCAGGCTGCCGTCCTTCTCGGCGTCATCCTCATCATCGGCTGGTTCGCCTCGAACGCGATCGGCAATCTTGCGCGAGCGGGCATCGCCACCGGCTTCGGCTTCCTCGGCCGCGAGGCAGGTTTCGGCATCGGCGAGAACCTGATCGACTACTCGCCGGCCAACACCTACGGCCGTGCGCTGGTCGTAGGCTTCCTCAACACCGTCAAGGTCGCCTTCGTCGGCTGCATCCTGACGACGATCCTCGGCACCTTCCTCGGCATCCTTCGGCTCTCGACCAATCCGCTTCTCGCACGCCTGATGAGCGGCTACGTCGAGCTGATCCGCAACATCCCGCTGCTGCTGCAGCTCTTCTTCTGGTACGCGCTGGTCATCTCGCTGCCGCAGCCGCGCCAGGCGCTGCATCCGGTGGACGGCGTGTTTCTTTCCAATCGCGGCATCAAGGTGCCCGGCCTCGTCCTCGACGATGCCCACTGGTACGTCTTCGGCGCCTTCGTCGTCGGCGCGATCGGAACCTATCTCTTCTATCGCTGGTCCAAGACGCGCCAGGCGCAGACGGGCGAACGCGTATCGATGCTGCCGGCCGCCATCGGCCTCCTCGTCGCACTGCCGGTCCTGATCGGGCTGCTCGTCGGCGCACCGTTCGAGCTCGACGTGCCCGAGCTAAAAGGCTTCAATTTCTCCGGCGGCCTCACGCTGTCGCCGGAATTCGCGGCCCTTCTGATCGGCCTAACTGTCTATACGGCGGCCTTCGTCGCCGAGATCGTGCGCGCCGGCATCCTCTCGGTGAACAAGGGGCAATGGGAGGCGGCGTCGGCGCTCGGCATCCGGCGGCCCCGGATCCTGCGCCTGATCGTCCTGCCGCAGGCGCTCCGCATCATCATTCCGCCGATGACCTCGACCTACCTCAACTACGCCAAGAACTCGTCGCTCGCGATCGCGATCGGCTACCCGGATCTCGTCAGCGTCGCCAACACGACGATGAACCAGACCGGGCAGCCGATCGAGGCGATCGCCATCTTCATGTCGGTGTACCTGACGCTGAGCCTTCTGATCTCGGCATTCATGAACTGGTACAACAAGCGCATCTCGCTGCGCGAGCGATGAGGGACGGAGGACCGCGACCATGACCCAGCTCGCGACCGACGTCTCGTCGGCCAAGAACCTGATCGGCCCGCCGCCGTCGCAGAAGGAGACGCGCCTGCTGCGGATATGGCGGGCGCTGTTCGGCTCGCCGATGAACGCGGCAATCAGCGCCGTCTGCATCCTGCTGCTGATCTGGATCGTTCCGAAGCTCGCCAACTGGTTCATTCTCGAGGCGACCTGGTCGGGAACCGCGCAGGAATGCCGCAAGAGCGCCGGCGCCTGCTGGGCCTTCGTCGGCGAGAAGTGGCGGGTCATGCTGTTCGGCGTCTATCCCGCCGAGGAGCTGTGGCGGCCGACGCTGATGATGGCGCTCTTCCTCGGCATGATCGTCGCGTCGATGTTCAAGGTGCTGTGGCGGAAGGAACTGCTCTACGCCTGGGCCGCGACCGTGCCGATCCTGCTGATCCTGATGGCGGGCGGCATCTTCGGACTGCCGGCGGTGCCGACCAACCGCTGGAGCGGGCTGCCGGTCACGCTGCTGATCTCGCTGTTCGGCCTGGTGCTGGCATTCCCGCTGGCGATCGTGCTCGCGCTCGGCCGGCGATCGACCATGCCCCTGATCCGCATGCTGTCGGTCTGCTACATCGAGCTGATCCGGGGCGTGCCGCTGATCTCGCTGCTGTTCATGGCATCGGTGATCCTGCCGCTGTTCCTGCCGGCCGGCACCACGATCGACAAGCTGCTGCGCGCGCAGATCGCGATCATTCTGTTCGCCGCGGCCTATCTCGCCGAGGTGGTGCGCGCCGGCCTCCAGGGCATCCCGCGGGGCCAGTACGAGGCGGCGGACTCCCTCGGGCTCAACTACTGGCAGTCGATGCGGCTCATCATCCTGCCGCAGGCGCTAAAGATGGTGATCCCGCCGCTGGTCGGCACGTTCATCGGCTTCTTCAAGGACACGACGCTGATCATCATCGTCGGGCTGTTCGACTTCCTCTTCGCGGTGCGTGCGCCCCTGGCCGATCCCAACTGGCTCGGTTTCTCGACCGAGGCCTACGTCTTCGCCGCGCTGGTCTACTTCTGCTTCTGCTTCACGATGTCGAAGTACAGCCAGTATCTCGAACGAGAGCTGACACCCGAGCGACGCCGCTAGCCGTCGACGGCCGCGAGAAGAGGCTCGGCGACAGCGCCTCCGGCCTTGGCCGGCCGGAGGCGGCGCCCGTCGTCGAAGCCGAGGCTTAGGCTGCCCTGACCGAGCCCAGGAAGCGCTCCATGATCTGCGAGAGCCGCGCCGTCTGGCCGGAAAGCTCGCCCGTAGCCGTCATGATGGAGGTGGAGGCGGCGCCGGCCTCGCCGGCCGCTGCCGTCACGGACGAGATGTTGTTGGAGACCTCGGTCGAGCCCTGAGCGGCGCTTTGGACGTTGCGGGCGATCTCCTCCGTCGCCGAGCCCTGCTGTTCCACCGCGGAGGCGATCACGGTCGAGATCTGATGGATCTCGCCGATGACCCCGCCGATGCCCCCGATCGCCTCGACGGCGGCTTTGGTGGCTTCCTGGATGTTGGTGATCTGCTGGGTGATGTCCTCGGTCGCCTTGCTCGTCTGGGAGGCGAGGCTCTTGACCTCGCTGGCGACGACGGCGAAGCCCTTGCCGGCCTCTCCGGCCCGCGCGGCTTCGATCGTCGCATTGAGCGCGAGCAGGTTGGTCTGGGACGCAATCTGGTCGATGAGCTGAACGACCTCGCCGATCTTCTGCGCCGCGTCGGCCAGTCCTTGGACGATCTGATCTGTCCTGGTCGCGTCGGCGACCGCCTGCGACGCAACCGTCGCCGCCTTTGCGACTTGGCGGCTTATCTCCCCGATCGACGCCGTCAGCTCTTCCGACGCCGACGCGACCGTCTGGACGTTGCTGGTCGTTTGCTCCGACGCGGCCGCGACAGCTGTCGCCTGGCGGCTCGTCTCCTCGGAGATGGTCGCCAGCGTCGTCGCCGACGTCTTCAGGCCGGAGGAGGCCGACGCGACCTGATCGACGACACTCTTCACCTCGATCTCAAGCCTGTCTGCCATATCCGCAAGCGACTTCCTGCGCTCCGCGTCGGCGCGCTTCTTGATCTCGGCTTGCTCCGCCGACGCACGCTCCAGGGCCAGGGCGTTCTCCTTGAACGTGCCGACGGCGCGCGCCATTTGCCCGACCTCATCCCGACGCTGTTCGCCGGCGACGATGACGCTTTTGTCTCCTTCGGCAAGCCGGCGCATGATCTCGGCCAGCGCGGTGATCGGCCCGCTGATCGACCGTCCGATCAACCAGCCGAGCAGGGCGATCGTGATGGCAACCGCGGAAACCGCGATGGCGAGCTGCACGAACATCCGTGACTTTGCGTCGTCAAGAGCCGCATTCGCGCGCGCGTGCGCGGCTTCGATGTGTCGCTCCAAGATATCGAGATCGGGCTCGACCTTGGCGTAGGACTCGGACAGCTTCTTGGTCTCGCTGGCCAGGGACAACGTCGCCGCGGCAAATGTCCCGATGTCGCGCCGATAGTCGCCGAGCCGCTTCAGCAGCAGATCCTTGGCGGTCGAGTCCAGCGCGCTTCTGCCGATCTCGCCCCTGAACGTCTCCGCGGTCTTCTCGAGCGAGTCGATGTATTTCGGCTGGGCGCGAAGGATGAAGTCCTTCTCGTGCCGGCGTAACGTCAGCATTTGGACCGTCAGCGACGGCTCGTTGTGCCTCGAGAGGGCTTCCTCGATTTCATGCACCGACTTTCGAAGCTGGCCTTGCAATCCTTGCTCTTCGGTCAACCCGAGAGTCGTCTGCAAGTCGGCAACTGACCGGAACCGCTCCCCGTAGGCCTTGATGCCGCTGTCGATACGCGATGCCGCACTACGGACATCCTCTGCTTCCGCCCCGTCCTCCAGGCGCCCGACGAGATCGTGGATGCGTTCGAGGGTAGCGTGATGCTTCTGCACATATCCCTGGTCGCGGCGGATGATGAAGTCCTTCTCATTCCGGCGTGCCTCCAGAAGAGAAGTCCGCAATTCCTCGAGGCGCAGGGAAACCTGAGCGGCACGGTCCATTTCTCGCTGGAAAGCGTCTTCGCTGGATATCCCCATCCATCCGATGCCGACCATGACGGCGAGACCAGCCAGGCCGACCGCCGAAATCAGGGAGACCTGCCAGCGAATGCCGATGGCCGAAAGACTCTTGGACATTTCGATTCCTCCACGAACGCTTGCCCGGCGGCTCGCATCGCCGCTCGCCGGAGGAAGCTAGCCGCGTCCATGACCTACCGGTCTCAGCCGAACAGTGGAGCCGTCGGGAACTATCGACTTCCACCCTTTGGGTAATACGGAACGAAACGCTGCGAATGTATGTCTTCACCGTTGCCTTGGCAGAGTTTGCGAGCGGACCGCATCCAGCCCCGTTTCGCGGAACCTCAATGACCAATGGCCTCGGTTGCGGGCGCTTTAGAGCTTTTCCAGGAAACCCCTACGAAATTGATTATATTACGAACGTTATATGGTTAATTTGTCCAGGTCTGGGAGCCTAAAAAACAGTTGCCAGAAACTTATGTAAATTGTTGTGAATCGCCCGGGCTTAACCTTGTTTCCGGTCGCGCACAACAGCAAACTGTGACAAGAAGAGGTTGAAACCTCCTCCAAAACCGCGTGAAAACAGGAGTTCTCGGATGCCGAGGAAAGCCGCCGCCAAGTCGGCCAAGAGCGACCGCCACAACCCCAGGGGAGCGAGCTCCGTCGACGCTCATGTGGGTCTGCGGGTGCGCCAGCGCCGGACGCTGCTGGGCATGAGCCAGACCCAGCTCGGCGAAGCGCTCGGCCTGACCTTCCAGCAGGTCCAGAAGTACGAACGCGGCTTCAACCGGGTCGGCGCCAGCCGTCTCTGGGAGCTGTCGCGGGTCCTGGGCGTGCCGATCACCTATTTCTTCGAGGGCCTTGAGCCGGACACCCAGCCGGTGCCGGTGCGCGAGATGCCGGACTCGATGAAGGCCAGCGCCGATCCGCTCAACAAGCGCGAGACGCTCGAACTCGTGCGCGCCTACTACCGGATTCAGGACGTCGCCGTCCGCCGCCGGCTTTGCGACCTCATCCGCCAGATCGCCGGTGCGACCGAAGACTTCGAGGACGAGACCGACCAGGCCGCCTGATCTTCGCGTCCCTCCAGAACTGAAAAGGCCCGCTCGAAGGAGCGGGCCTTTTTCTTTTCCTATGAGGCGTGGGTCCTATTCGACGAGGGCCGGCACCTTCGGTTCCTCGTCGCGCGGGGCCGGCGGCGTCGGATAGTCGAACACCAGCTTCTCGCCGTCGAAGTCGACGCGAACCCTGCCGCCGGCGGCGAGCTTGCCGAACAGCAGTTCCTCGGCGAGCGCCTTCTTCACGTGCTCCTGGATGATGCGGCCAAGCGGACGGGCGCCGAACTGCGGGTCGTAGCCCTTCTTGGCGAGCCACTCGCGAGCGGCCTCGGTGAGCTCGATCTCGACGTTGCGCTCGCCGAGCTGGGCTTCGAGCTGAGTCACGAACTTGTCGACCACCTTGCTGACGATCTCGGGGGAGAGGCCCGCGAACGGGATGATCGCGTCCAGGCGGTTCCTGAACTCCGGCGTGAACATCCGGTTGATAGCCTCGGTGTCCTCGCCGATGCGAGCCGCCCGCTCGAAGCCGATC
>CAZZLX010000031.1:0-14547 GCA_964655235.1 uncultured Rhizobium sp. | reverse complement strand
AGGACCTGAACGGCACCGGGCCGGGCGCCGGCAACCGGCCCTGGACCGACTACGCCAAAGGGGCGGCCTGCACGCATGCGCCCTGCGAGCGCCGCGCCGCCTACCTTGCCGCCGCGACGCAGCTCCTGGTCGACGACCTCGCCTGGATGACGAAGCAATGGGCCAGGGACGGCGACGCGCGGAAGACCCTGCTCGCCGATCCGAAGGCCGGCATCGCCGCGATCGTCACCGGCCTCGGCAGCCTCGCCTATGGCGAGCTCGCCGGCGAGCGCATGAAGCTGGGGTTGCTGCTGCACGATCCCGAGGAGGAGCACGACTGCTTCTCCGACAACACCCACAATTCGCACTACTTCGACATCATCGGCATGCGCGCGATCTATCTCGGCCGCTACGGCCGGATCCAGGGGCCGGGCCTTTCCGATCTCGTGGCATCGACGCAGCCGGCGCTCGACGCCGAGATGAAGGCGAAGCTCGACGCGTCGGTCGCCGCAGCGACAGCGCTGAAGCAGCGGGCCGAGACAGTCGAGCGCTACGACCAGATGCTCGCCGACGGCAACGCCGCCGGCGCCGCCGCGATCGAGGCGGTGATCAATGCGCTGATCGACCAGACGCGGACGTTGGAGCGCATCTCGGCCGCGCTCCAGCTCGGCAAGGTCGCCTTCGAGGGTTCCGACAGCCTCGATGCGCCGGGCAAAGTGAAGAAGAAGTGAAGCGGGGTGTCCTCCTTCTCGCGGCAGTCCTGCTCGCCGGAACCGCCTTCCAGGCACTCTCCGATTCCGGCGAGGACCGCCCGGGCGGGGAGGCCACGAGCAAGGGACCGCGCAACCGCAGCGCCTTCTCCAACCCCTCGGGCAATCTGTCATTCGAGAAGCAGCTCGACTTCAAGCTCGGCGACGGCGTGTTCCGCAAGCTGTGGGTCGCCGCCCCGTCCTCGACCAGGAGCTCAGACGGCCTCGGGCCGCTGCACAACGCGCGTGCCTGTCAGGCCTGCCATCTCAAGGACGGACGCGGGCGCCCGCCGGTCGCCGGCGAGACCGCGTCGTCGCTGGTTTTCGCGCTCGCGCGCCCCGACGGCTCGCCCGATCCGATCTACGGCCGCCAGCTGCAGACCTTCGGCATCCAGGGCTTCGAGGCGGAGGCGAGCGTCGAGATCACGCACACGCCGAAGCCGGTGAAGCTCGGCGACGGCACCATCGTCACGCTGCACACACCCCACTACAAGGTGACCGATCCCGCCTACGGCGCCTTCGATCCGACGACGACGCTGTCGCCGCGCATGGCGTCGCCGATGATCGGGCGCGGCCTGCTGGAGCTGATCCCCGAGGCCGACATCGTCGCCCGCGCCGACCCTGACGATCGCGACGGCGACGGCATCAGGGGCCGGGTCAACTATGCGCCGAGCCCGACCGAGGGCGGCGCGGTGAAGCTCGGCCGCTTCGGCTGGAAGGCGGACGCGCCCAGCGTCGCCGACCAGACGGCGATCGCCTTCCGCAACGACATGGGCCTCGGCACGCCGGCGTTTCCCGACGGCTTCGGCGATTGCACCGAGAGCCAGAAGGCGTGCTGCGGCGCGCCGGACGGCAGCGACGAGGACGGGCCCGAGGTGCCGGCGAAGCTGTTCGACCTCACCGTCTTCTATTCGCGCCATCTGGCCGTACCGGCGCGCGAGGGCATCTCGGCCCCGAAGGTCAAACGCGGGCAGGCGCTGTTCGCCGAGATCGGCTGCGCTTCGTGTCACACGCCGAAGCAGGCGACCGGCCATCACCCCGACCGGCCCGAGCTCTCCGGCCAGACGATCTGGCCCTACACCGACATGCTGTTGCACGACATGGGGGACGAGCTCGCCGACCAGGGCCCGCGCGGTGCGCTGTGGCGGACGCCGCCGCTCTGGGGCCTCGGCCTGACGAAGCAGGTCAACGACCACTTCTTCCTGCTTCACGACGGCCGCGCCGATGGGATCCTCGAAGCCATCCTCTGGCATGGCGGCGAGGCGAAGACGGCGCGCGACCGCGCCGCCGCGCTGTCGAAGACCGACCGCGACGCTTTGATCGCCTTCCTCGGATCGCTCTGATGCGTCTTCTGCTTGCAGCTCTCCTGCTGCTCTCCGCCCAGGCCGCGCGCGCGGCGACCGACTATCGCGCGATCAACGACGCGGCCGTGCGCGAGCACATCCAGCCGCGCTTCGTCACGTTGGAGGCGGCGACGCGACGCTTGGCCGCGACGGCGGAGGGTGGCTGCGGCAATCTCGACCCGCTTCGCCGCGACTGGATCGAGGCGATGCGCGCCTGGCAGGGCGCGCAGCACCTCCGGTTCGGGCCGGCGCTCCTCAAGAACCGCCATCAGCGCTTCGCCTTCTGGCCAGACCCGCGCAATAGCGTCCCGCGCCAGATGGCCGACCTGTTCCAGGCGGGTCAGCTGCCGGCCTTCGCCGGCGGCAGCGTCGCCGTCCAGGGACTGACCGCGCTCGAGCGCGTGCTGTTCGACCCGGCCGAGGCGGCGAAGCTGGGCACCGAGCCGTTCCGCTGCAGCTGGGCCCAGGCGGTCGCGAGGAACCTGGCCGAGATGGGCGCTGCCCTGAATGCCGATTGGCAATCCGAGTATCCGACGCAGTTCGTCGCGGCCGCCGGCGACCTCGTTCCCTACAAGGAACCGAAGGAGGCGACGCTCGACCTGTTCAAGGCGCTGCACCAGGCGGTCGAGCTGGTCGCCGACCACAAGCTCGCCCGGCCGCTCGGCAAGACCCCGAAGGATCAGCGCCCGCAACAGGCCGAGCTGTGGCGGAGCCGGCAGTCGGGGGCCGCGATCGCCATCGACATCGACGCCGCGCGCGATCTCTTCAAGGTCTTCGCGCCGCGCCTGGAAAACCGCGCCCTGGCGACGGACCTCACGAAGCGCCTCGACGATCTCGCGCAGCGGACCAGGGATCTCGACCTCGACGCGGCGCTCGCCGATGCGGCGAAGCGGCCGATGCTCGACAAGCTCCGCGCCGATGCGGCAACGCTGAAGACCCTGTTCGCGGAGAAGCTGGCGCCGGCGCTCGACATCTCGGTGGGATTCAACGCGCTCGATGGCGATTGACCGCCGCACGCTGCTGGCCGGTTTGGCGGCGCTACCCTTCGCCGCGCACGCCGGCGAGCGAACGGCGGCCCTGTTCGCCTGTGGGCGGGATGCCGAGGGCGATGCGGTGTTCGGCCTCGATGCCGCGGGCGACATAGTGTGGCGGAAGGCGATGCCCGGCCGCGGCCACGGCATGGCGCTGTCGGCAATCGGCGACACACTCTATGTCTCGGCGCGGCGGCCCGGCCGCTGGGTGATGACGATCGATCTCCGTCGCGGCGACACGACGATCTGGCCGGCCGACGACGTCGAGTATGGCGGCCACGCCGTCGATCTCGGCGACGGTCGGCTGGCGCTGACCGCGAGCGATGCCGATGGGCGCGGCACCGTCGCGGTCCTCGATACGGAGAGCGGACGGCGCGTCGCGCTCTGGGAGACCGGCGGCGTCGACCCGCACGAGCTGCTGCTCGTCGGGAGCGATCTCGTCGTCGCCAATGGCGGCGACCCGGTCGAGCTCTCCTCGCTCGCCCGCCTCGACCTCCGCGCCGGCGCGGTGGAAGCGAAACGCGAAACCGCGGTCGATCGTCTGAGCCTTCGCCACCTCGCGCGCCTGCCCGGCGACGTCGTCGCGGTGGTCGCCCAGGATCGCGGCACCGCCGACCCGGCACTGCCGCTGTTGGCGCTCTGGCGCGGCGGCGACATCGACTGGATCGATCTCGGACGCGTGCAGGGCCAGCTCCGGGGATATTGCGGCGCGGTCGCGGCCCAGGGCGACCGCCTCTGCGTGACCTCGCCGCATGGCGCGCTGGCGCTCGAGCATCCCGGCACGCTCGCGCATCGCCTTCCTGATGTCTGCGGCGTGGCCGCGCTCGGCTCCGGCTTCGCGCTCAGCGGCGGCCGCGGCGACCTGGTCCTCCCCGACGGCCGGCGGCGCCGGCACGCTGTCGCCTGGGACAATCACCTGAAGGCGGCCTAGCGCAGTTGCGCTAATCTCCCCGCGATGAGCGGGCCCAAGGACCACGAGATCACGCTTCCTGGCGATCCGCCGGACGCGGGCGGCGGACGCCGGCTGTGGTCGCTGGCGCTCGCCGCGCTCGGATTCGCGCTCGCGATCCTGGGTACGCTGCCGGAATCGGGCTGGTCGTGGACCGAGTGGCGCCCGTCGCGTGCGACCATCGCCACCACCGAGCGCTACGCGATGCTGACGCTTGCCGGCGGGGCCATGTTCGCGATGGCGTTCACGATCCTGGTCCTCTGGATCGGCCGGCGCGGCATGCCGAAGGGCGCCAAGAAGAAGAACGAGGCCGACCCGACCGCACGCGACAAGCTTCTGCTCATGGCCCTGGTGACGACCAGTCTCGGCATCGGGATCGCGCTGCTGCTGCTCAACCCGTGGAACCCGAACATCGATCTCGGCCCCTGGAGCATCTCCGAGCAGGCGGAGCGGCCCGAGGGAGAGATGGACGATGCCGGGACCGGCTTCACCTCCGACATCGAGGCCAGTATTCCCGACTGGATCCGGCCGATTCTGCACGGCGTGTTCCTGCTGGGCCTGGTCGCGACCGTGGCCACCTCGATCCTTCTCGCGATCGAGCGGGTGCGACAGAAGATGGCGCAACGCGCCGCGCAGGCCGAGCGCGAGCGGGTCGCGTGCGAGATTGCCGCGGCAGCCGCGGAGACGATCGATGACCTGACCCGGCCCGGCGGCGACGCGCGCGAGGCGATCATCCGCTGCTACGCCCGCTTCGAGCGCAGCCTGGCGTTGGCCGAGACGAAGCGCGCGCCTTGGCAGACCCCGATGGAGTTCATGCGGACGGCGCTGGGAGCGCTGCCGCTCGCGCCCGCCGACGTCGCCAGCCTCACGCGCCTCTTCGAGATCGCGCGCTTCAGCCGGCATCCGCTCGGCGAGGACGAGCGCGACAGGGCCTGGGACGCGCTGGTCTCGATCCGAAAATCCCTGGCCGAACGGACGGAACATGCGCCCCGCCGTTGACGACGCCACGCGGCGCTCCGTCGTCCTCAAGATCATCCCGACGATCGCGGTCGCGGCGTTGGCGGCACTGACCTGCTTTCTGGCCGAGCAGCGGCCGGTCATCCTGCGCGTGGCGCTGGTCGCCGGCCTCGTGCTGATGCTCTCGCACCTGATCGGCCGCGCGATCGCCGCCTTCCGCGTCGACGATCCCAACGGCTTCGATAAGGCGCTGGAGCCGACGCGGCCGACGGTCCGCGTCGATGCGAGCTACGGCCAGCTCCGCGACGAGCTTCGGCACAGCCGGAACAGCCGGCGCTACTTCGACCGCGTGCTCTGGCCGCGCCTGCGCACCCTCGCCGCCAAGCCCGGCGAGACCGAGGGCGACCTGCCTTCACCGCCGCCGCACTGGACCAAGCGCCGCGGCCCGTCGCTGGAAGAGCTCTCCCGCCTCGTCGATCACCTGGAGAAGAAGAAATGAACGTCGTCGAGGTCGAGGCACGCTGCCGCGACATACTGAAGGCCGTCGGCCAGGCCGTGGTCGGCAAGGACGAGATCCTGGCCCAGATCCTGGCCGGGCTGCTTGCCAACGGCCATGTGCTGATGGAGGACTACCCCGGCATGGCGAAGACGCTGATCGCGCGTCTGTTCGGCCAGGCGATGGGGCTCGAGTTCCGCCGCATCCAGTTCACGCCCGACCTGCTGCCGAGCGACATCACCGGCAGCTACATCTACGACCAGAGGAACGGCCGCTTCGATTTCCGCCGCGGCCCGGTGTTCACCGGCCTGCTGCTGGCGGACGAGATCAATCGCGCGACGCCGAAGACCCAGTCGGCGCTGCTGGAGGCGATGCAGGAATCGCAGGTGACGGTCGAGGGCGACTCGTTCCCGCTCGATGCGCCCTTCCTGGTCATCGCCACCCAGAACCCGATCGAGCTCGAAGGCACCTACGCCCTGCCCGAGGCGCAGCTCGACCGCTTCATCATGCGGGTCTCCGTCGGATATCCCGCGCGCGAGGACGAGCAGCGCATCCTGAGCCGTCGGCGCGAGCGTCGGACCGACGCGACCGAGATCGCCCAGGTCGTATCGCGTGACCAGCTGCTGGCGATGCAGCGGGCGCTCGAGGACGTGCATGTCGACCCGTCGATCGAGGCCTATGTCGTCGACCTCGTGCGTGCGACGCGCGAGGACGACCGGCTGCTGCTCGGATCGTCGCCGCGCGGCTCGCTGGCTCTGCTCAAGTTGGCGCGCGCCGCGGCGATGCTGCGCCGCGCCGACTTTGTCACGCCCGACGACGTGAAATCGATGGCGGTGCCGGCGCTGGCCCATCGCCTGGTGCTGAAGCCCGAGCTCTGGGTCTCCAAAGTGACGCCGGAGCGGATCGTCGGCGACGCGCTGACCAAGGTGCCGACGCCGGCCGCCGAGGCTCGGTGACCGCGAGAGCAAGCCCGCTCGTCTTCGTCCTCGCTGCCGTCGCCGCGACGGCGCTGCTGCTCGCGGTCGCGGTAGACCGCATCGAGCCGGTGATCGTCGCCGTGCCGCTGCTCCTCTTCGTCCTGCGCGGGCAAACGCCGCGACCGGACACGGGCTTCACCCTCGGCCACGCGCTCTCGGCCGACCGCACCACCGAGGGCGACCTGATCGCGGTCACGATCACGGTGACCGCGCGCACCGCGCTGCCCTGCATCGAGGTGCTCTACAGGCTGCCGGTGATGACCGAGCTCGCTTCGGGAAGTGCGCGCCGCGTGCTGAGCCTCGGCGCCGGCGAGAGCGAGACGTGGACCATCGACGTGCGCCTGCTCGCGCGCGGCCACGTCAAGCTCGGCCGGTTCCACTATCGCGTCTGGGACGAGGCAGGCTTGAGTGCGATCGAAGGCCGGCACGACGATCCGAAGCAGGTGAAGGTCTATCCGGCGGCGGTGCCGATCCGCTATCTGCCGCGCCCCGAGCGCAAGCGCTCGTCCTTCGGCAACCACGTCTCCTCGAAGCTCGGCCAGGGGCTGGAGCCCGGCAACATCCGGCCCTATGCCTCGGGCGACCTGCTGCGCCAGATCAACTGGCGCGCGTCGCTCCGCACCGGCCGCCTCTATGTCACCGAGTTCCAGGAGGAGCGGAATGCCGATGTCGTCATCCTGATCGACACCACCGCCGACATCGGCCGCCAGCCGGACTCCAGCCTCGACTACTGCGTCAAGGCGGCGGCGGCGCTGGCGACCGGATACCTTCGCCACCGCGACCGCGTCGGCCTGATCACCTATGGCGGCAACATCCAGTGGATCCGCCCGCGCACCGGCCGGCGCCAGATCGAGACGCTGCTGGAGGCGCTGCTGCCGACCAGCATGGCGGCCAACTACAGCTTCCAGGGCCTCGACCTCCTGCCGCCGCGCGTGCTGCCGCCGGGCGCGCTGGTGATCGCGCTCTCGCCGCTGATCGACCCGCGCTTCACCAAGGTGGTCGCCAACCTCGCCGGGCGCGGCTTCGACGTGCTGCTGCTGGCGCTGTCGCCGCTCGAGTTGATGCGTCCCTTCATGAAGCGGTCGCCGCTGGATGCGCTGGCCGCGCGGCTCTGGACCTTGAATCGGCGCGCGACCCTGGATGCACTGCAGGAAGTCGGCCTGCCGGCGGTCGAGGTCCGGCCCGATCTGCCGCTGGACGCGGCCCTGGCACCGCTGGCGCGCACCGGCCGCCACCGGGCGACGCGGCGATGAGTCCCGCCGGCGCCTATCTCGCGATCCTGGTCGCGACAGTGATTCCGGTCTGGATCCATGGCTCGATGCCGGTCGCCGTCTTCAGCCTCGCCGGCGCCGCGCTGCTCTGGATCGCCGTCACCTGGCGCTCGCTCGGGTCCGGTCTCGTCGGGGCCCTGAGCGCGACCGTCGCCTACGGCATCGCACTCTGGATCGAGCCGGCCGCCGGCATTCTTGAGGCGATGGCATTCGGCGCCGCGCTGCTCCTGGTGCTCTGCCACGTCGACTTCGCCCGCCGCTTCCACGGCGCCGAGGTGATGCCGGCGATCGCGCCCCGCGCCTTCCGGCGCTGGCTCGTCACCGTCGCGATGTCCGCCGCCGCGGTCGTGGCGCTCACCGCCGCGGTCACCTTCGTCAGCGACGGCGCGCCTGCGGCCTTCCGCCCGCTGCTCGCCGGCGTCGGCGCGTTTCTCGCTTTGGGCGCCGCCATCGCGGTTTTCGGACGCGCGCGCTAGACTCGCGTCCATGAAGATCGACGACACGACCGACGCCCTTCTCGTCATCGACGTGCAGAACGATTTCTGCCCCGCCGGCGCGCTCGCGGTGCCGAAGGGAGACGAGATCGTGCCGGTGGTCAACCGGCTGATCCCCAGCTTCGCCCATGTGCTGCTGACCCAGGACTGGCATCCGCCCGGCCATCGCTCGTTCGCGTCGGCGCATGCGGGCAGGAAGCCGTTCGAGACGGTGGAGCTCGCCTACGGCACGCAGGTGCTGTGGCCCGACCACTGCGTGCAGCTGACCCCGGGGGCCGCCTTCCACCGCCACCTCGCCGCCGGCAAGGCCGAGCTGATCCTGCGCAAGGGCTTCCGGGCCGAGATCGATTCCTATTCGGCCTTCTTCGAGAACGACCGCAAGACGCCGACCGGGCTCTCGGGATACCTGCGCACGCGCGGCTTCAAGCGCCTGTTCATGGTCGGTCTCGCGACCGATTTCTGCGTTCACTACTCGGCGGTCGACGGCGCGTCCCTCGGCTTCGAGGTCGTGGTGCTGGACGACGCCTGCCGCGCGATCGACCTCGCCGGATCGCTCGACGCGGCAAAGGCGGCGATGGTCCAGGCCGGCGTCCGCCTCGATACCACGGCGGCGCTCGGGCTCTAGGAATGGTCGCCGCCGGCAGCCCCCCGACGCCCGAGCGCGAATCCGCGCCGGACCGGGTGCGCTACGAGCGGCTGCCCGACGAGATCAGGCATCCGAACTTGGTGGCACTCTATCGCCACTGGGACCAGGCCCGCGCGGGGAGGGCGATGCCTTCGCGGGCCGACGTCGACCCGCTGGCGATACCGAAGCTGCTCGGCAACCTGCTGCTGATCGACGTGCTGCACGACCCGTTGCGCTTCCGCTACCGCCTGATCGGGACGCACCTGACCGAGCGGATCCGGCGCGACATGACGGGCAAGTTCTTCGACGACATTCCGGAGCCGCTCTACCGCGACCGACTCAATGCCTGGCACGGCGGCGTGGTCGAGGAGAAGCAGCCGCGGGCCGGCGTCACCGCGCGGCGGCTGCTCGACCGCTGGGAACCTTACGAGATCCTGACCCTGCCGCTGTCGTCGGACGGCAACCGGGTCGACATGACGCTGACCGGGCTCTACTACCGGGACGCCTGAAACTTCACGAGCTCGGTGCGGCCGATCTCGGTGATGACGTAGATCCCCTTCTGCTGCCGCTCGAACCAGCCGTAGTGGTTGTCGCGGAGGATGTTGCCGGCGCGCGGCGCGTCGCACGTCGCCTTCAGGTTCTTCGGGCTCTGCGGCCCGCCCGAGGCCAGCGCGACCGCAATGCGGATCGCTTCCTGGCGATAGGCGGTGACGATCTTGATCTTGCTGATGCCGCCAAGATTGGGATCGCCCACTCGCCTGGCGTGCTCGGCCAGCAGCCGCGCCGCCTTCTTCCGGTTCTTGTTCGGCTGGTAGGGCTCGGGCACGGCGATGACCTCGACCCGGCCGCGCGGCGACACCGTAAGAAGCCCGACGCCGACGCGGCGGCAGAGCTTCACCACGCGCTTGTCCCACGGACCGGGTCCCCGTGAGCGCGAGGTCGGTTCCGGCACCGCGAGGTAGACGCTGTCGGTCAGTGCCAGGCGGTCGACGCCCTGCAGGATGAGCTCGAGCGTGAAGCGCTGCTTGAGCTCAACCACGACCATGGCGCCATCCTTGACCGCGACCACGTCGCAGCCGCGCACCTCGCCCTTGACCTCGTAACCCTGCTTCTCGAGGAAGACCTTTACGGGCTTGTAGAGGTCGGACTCCGCCACCTTACCCCTGCATCGCCTGCCAGACGCGCTCGGGCGTCAGCGGCATGTCGACGTGGCGGACCTTGAGCGGCTTCAGCGCGTCGACGACCGCGTTCACCACCGCCGGCGTGGCGCCGATGGTGCCGGCCTCGCCCGCGCCCTTGATGCCGAGCGGGTTGTTGCGGCAGGGAACGTTGATCGTCGAGAAGCGGATGTCGGGCAGGTCGCCGGCGCGCGGCATGGTGTAGTCCATGAAGCTGCCGGTCAGGAGCTGGCCGGTCTTCGGATCGTAGACCGTGTGCTCCAGCAGCGCCTGGCCGACGCCCTGACCGACGCCGCCATGCACCTGCCCCGCCAGCAGCAGCGGGTTCAGGATCATGCCGAAATCGTCGACCGCCCAATAATCCACCAGAGCCACATAGCCGGTGTCGCGATCGACCTCGACCTCGCAGACGTGACAGCCGTTCGGGTATGTGGCGGCCTTCGGCGTGTACTCGCCGCCGGCGGTGAAGATGCCGCCCTTGGCGCGCGCCTTCTTCGCCACCTCGAAGATCGAGGCAGACCGATCGGTGCCGGCGATGCGGTAGCTGCCGTCCTTGTATTCGATGTCGACGGCGGCTGCCTCCAGCAGGTCGGCCGCATGCTCCTTGCCGGCGTCGATCAGCTTGTCGGAGGCGTTCTGCGCCGAATGCGCGCCGACCGGGATCGAGCGCGAACCGCCGGTGCCGCCGCCGGTCGCGATCTCGGCGGTGTCGCCTTGGCGGACGCGGATCTTCTCGAACGGCACGCCGAGACGCTCGCTCACCACCTGCGCATAGGCGGTCTCGTGGCCCTGGCCGTTGTTCTGCGTGCCGATCAGCAGAGTCACCGTGTCGTCGCTCTCGATCCGCAGCGTCGCCGCCTCGCCGCCACCGCCGGCGCAGCGCTCGACGTAGTAGCTCATGCCGAGCCCGCGCAGCTTGCCTTTGGAGGCCGCCGCCTTGCGGCGATCCTCGAATGCGCTACCCCAGCCCGAGAGCTTGCGGGCCTCGTCCATGAGCTTGACGAAGTTGCCGGAGTCGTAGGTGACCTTGAAGGCGTTGGTGTAGGGCATCGCCGATTCCGGCGCGAAGTTCTTGCGCCTGAGCTCGGCGCCGTCGATGCCTAGATCGTAGGCGGCGGCATCCATCATGCGCTCGATCAGGTAGGCGGCCTCCGGCCGGCCCGCGCCGCGATAGGCGTCGATCGGCACCGTGTTGGTGAAGACGCCCTTGACCTCGTTGTAGGCGGCCGGGATCGCGTAGACGCCCGTATGCATGCCCTGGCCGGCGCCGGTCGGGATCATCGGCGCGAAGTTCGAGAGATAGGCGCCGAGGTTGGCGACCGTGTGGATGCGGATGCCGAGGATCCTGTGATCCGCATCGAGCGCGAGCTCGACATTGCTGACATGGTCGCGGCCATGCACGTCGGAGAGGAAGGCGTCCTGGCGGTCGGAGATCCACTTGACCGGGCGGCCGAGCCGGCGCGTCGCCCACACCGTCAGCACGTGCTCGGGATAGCAGAAATACTTCATGCCGAAGCCGCCGCCGACGTCGGTGGTGACGACGCGGACCTTGTCGGGCGGCAGCTTGAACACGAGCTCGCCCAGCACGCGCTTGAAGTGGTGCGAGCCCTGGCAGGTGGTGTGGACGAACAGCGAGCCCACGCCCTTGTCCCACGAGGCGACGCAGCCGCGCGTCTCCATCGAGTTGGCGACGATGCGGTTGTTGATCAGGTCGAGCTTGATCTTCTTCGCCGCCTTGGCGAACGCCTCGTCGACCTTGGCGGCGTCGCCGTCATGCCAGTGGAAGCAAAGATTGCCCGGGATGTTCGCGTGAAGCTGCGGCGCACCCTTGGCCAGCGCGTCCACGCCCTCGGTCACGGCCGGCAGCGACTTGTATTCGACCTCGACTGCCTCGGCCGCATCGCGCGCCTCAGCCAGCGTCTCGGCGACGACGATCGCCACCGGCTGGCCGACATGGCGCACGCGCCCCTTGGCCGCGACCGGATACGACGGCACCAGGTTCGGCTTGCCGTCCTTTGAGTTCACCGAGAGCAGGCAGGGAAGATCCGGCACGCCGTCGGCGTCGAGATCGGCGCCGGTCAGCACCGCGAGCACGCCCGGCATCTTCTTCGCCGCGGCAGCGTCGATGCGGACGATGTCCGCATGCGCCTCGGGCGAGCGCAGGATGTAGGCATGCGCCTGTCCAGGCAGGTTGACGTCGCCGACATACTTGCCGGTGCCGGTGAGGAGGCGCTGGTCCTCGGTCCGCTTGACTGCCTGGCCGATGCCGAACTTGGTCATCTCTCGTCTCCTTACGCGAACGAAGTGGGGCGGCCTTCGATCGGATAGGCCGGGTCGTTGTAGCCGGGGGTCGAGGGATGGCCGGTCGCGACCATGCCGTCGATCAGCGCCTCGTCCTCCTTCGAGAACTTGAAGGAGAGCGCGCCGACATAGTCTTCCCACTGGTCCATCGTGCGAGGGCCGGCGATCGGCGAGGTCACCAGCGGGTTCGCCAGCACCCACGCGGTCGCGAACTGGCCGGGGGTGACGCCGCGCTTCTTCGCGTGCGCGACCACGTCCTGGGCCATCTCCAGGCTCTCCTTCCGCCACTCGGTCTGCATCATGCGGCGGTCCTGGCGGGATGCGCGGGAGCCTTCCAGCGGATCGGCATCGGGCTTGTACTTGCCGGTGAGGACGCCCCGCGCCAGAGGGCTGTAGGGCACGACGCCGAGCCCGTAGAACCTGCAGGCTGGCAGATGCTCGACCTCGGGCATGCGGTTGAAGGCGTTGTAGTAGGGCTGGCTCGCGGCCGGGCGCGGGATGCCGAGCTCATCGCAGATGTTGGCGACCTCGGCAACGCGCCAGGAGCGGAAGTTCGACAGCGCGAAGTACCGGATCTTGCCCTGGCGCATCAGGTCGCCCATCGCCATGACGCTCTCGGCCAGCGGCACCGAGTGATCTTCTTTGTGCATGTAGTAGACGTCGATGTAGTCGGTGCCGAGCCGCTTCAGGCTCGCCTCGCAGGCCTGGAACACGTAGCGGCGCGAGAGGCCCTTGTCGTTCGGGCTCTGCCCCATCGGGTTGCAGAGCTTGGTCGCGAGGATCCAGTAGCTGCGGTCCTTGGCGATCGCGCGCCCGACCACCTCCTCCGACTTGCCTTCGTTGTAGACGTCGGCGGTGTCGAGGAAGTTGAAGCCCTGGTCGCGGGCGCGGCCGATGATGGCGCGCGAATCGGCCTCGTTCGTCGGACCGCCGAACATCATCGTGCCGAGGCAGAGCGGCGCGACCTTGAGGCCGCTCTGGCCGAGCGAACGGTATTCCATTTGGGTGCTCCGGGGAGAAGACGTGTCGGTTGACGGCCATTCTCGCCGATGCCGGCGGCGGAGGCAAAGCCTCTAGGCGGAAATCGCGCTCCAGCCGTTCCAGCCGACGTAAATGCCCACAGCGATGATGAGGAGACTCGAGACATAGGGCGCGCGACGGGCGAAGGCCTCGAAGGCGGGCCAGCGGCGGGACGCGTGGCCGACGCCGATCGCCGCGGCGGCGCCTACGGCAACCAGCGTGATCGCGAGCCCTATCGAGAAGCAGAAGACGAGGCCGACGCCGAGCGTGATCTCGCGCAGCTGCAGGCAGAGCAGCAGTACGGTGATCGCCGCCGGACACGGGATCAGGCCGCCGGTCAGGCCGAACAGCACGATCTGGCCGGTGGTCACCGACCGTCCGGCGAAACGGCGCTCGATGTCCGCCGCATGGGCACGCTGATGCGCATCCTCGTGATGGGCATGATCCTCGTGGTGGCCGTGGTGACGGTCGGCCTGGTCGTGGTCGTGATGATGGTCGTGCGGGTGATGGTGGTGATGATGGTGGTCGTGATCATGATCATGCGGAGGATCGTGATCGTGGTGGGAATGGGCGTGGGGATGATGCGCGTAGCCGGCCGGGCGCTCGGCACGCTGGTCCTGCCAGGTCCGCACCAGCATCCAGACGGCGATCGCAATGATCAGCGCTGCCGATGCCAGCTGGAAATATGGCTCGCTGGTCTGGACGTCGAGGTTGCGGCCGAGATACAGCCCGCCAAGCGCCACTGCCCACACCACCGCGGTGTGCGAGATCGTCGCGGCGAGGCCGAGCAGCACCGCCTGGCCGACCGTGCCGCGGATGGCGACGATGAAGGCGGCCATCATCGTCTTCGAATGCCCGGGCTCGAGCCCGTGCAATGCACCCAGGAGGATCGCACTCGGCACGAACAACCATGCCTGCGCGGCGCCCTGCTGGATCAGGTCGGCGAAGGAGGTCATGGCCGCCAGTCTAGCGCTCTTCAGGCGGCCGCGTGTGGCGGAACATGAAGAGCAGCGCCAGGTCGTAGGCAGTCTTGATCGCGCCGGAGAGCACCAACGGCAGCGCCTGGAATCCGGCGGCGAAGAGCGCGCCGCCGATCGAGGGGCTGACCGCCGCGGCGAGCGAGCGCGGCACCACGGTGAAGCTCGCCGCCGCCGGCCGCTCGGCCTCGGTCACCACC
>CAZZLX010000030.1:0-14726 GCA_964655235.1 uncultured Rhizobium sp. | reverse complement strand
CTTCGCCGCCTCGATGGCCTTGGCGATGGCCTCGGGGTCGTGGCCGTCGCAGGACTGGACGTGCCACTTCGAGGCCTTGAAGCGGGCGAGCTGGTCGTCGTCGACCGAAAGGTTGGTGCCGCCGTCGATCGAGATCGAGTTGTCGTCGAACAGCACGATCAGGCGGCCGAGGCCGAGATGGCCGGCGAGGCTGACCGCCTCGTGGCTGATGCCTTCCATGAGGCAGCCGTCGCCGGCGATCACATAGGTGTAGTGATCCACTAGGTCGGAACCGAAGCGCGCCTGCAGGATCCGTTCGGCGAGGGCCATGCCGACCGAGTTGCCGAGGCCCTGGCCGAGCGGGCCGGTCGTCGTCTCGATGCCGGCGGCGTGGCCGTACTCGGGATGGCCCGCGGTCTTGCTGCCGAGCTGCCGGAAGTTCCGGAGCTCATCCATCGTCATGTCGGCATAGCCGGTCAGATGGAGCAGCGAATACAGCAGCATCGAGCCATGGCCGGCCGACAGCACGAAGCGGTCGCGATCCGGCCAGTCCGGATGCGCCGGGTCGTATTTCAGGAAGCGGGTGAACAGGACGGTCGCCACGTCCGCCATGCCCATCGGCATGCCGGGATGGCCGGATTTCGCCTGCTCGACGGCATCCATGGAAAGCGCCCGGATGGCGTTGGCGAGGTCGTCGTGGCGCACGGTCACGGGAGGGGTCCGTCGGCTCGGGATTGGGCCCGGAAAATGCCGGGCAAACCCCGTCCCGTCAACCTGACCGAATGCCGCGAAAACAGGGCGTGAACACCCGCTAAGCGGGCGCCCATTCCATGTCGGGATCGAGAGGGAAGATCGGCCGGGGGCAGCGCTTGAAGCCGAATCGGCTGAGGACCGGCATATTGAGGCCTGGGACGTCGATATTGTGGATCCGTTCGTTGGGGAACCACTGGTCGAAGGCGGCTCGGAAATGTCCCCGCGACTTCACCACCACGGTCCGGGCGGATGCCACGTCGACCCCGAACATCTCGAAGTAGACGGTGTCGAGCATCTGGAGGCGGATCGAGTTCACCACCTGCCGGAGCCCGCCGATCTCCAAGAGCGCCGAGGGACCGAGGTTCATCGTCCGGCCGGCGAAGATGCCGCGTCGGCCGACGCAGGTGCCGTCGTGGAGCTTCAGGATCTTCGCCTCGGCCTCGTAGGGCTCGGAGAGCTCGTTGGCCTCCTCGCGGTTGAAGCGGGCGCGGAAGGTGGCGCCCTCGCCTAAGCGATGCGCCTCGGCGGCGAGCGGCGGATCGAAGAAGGTGCCGAGGATCACGCCCTCGGCCTTCGCTTCGTGAAGGCCCTTCAGGATCCAGGTCGTGTTGCCGCGACCGCCGCCGCCGGGATTGTCGGCGACGTCGGCGAGGAGCTGCGGCGGCAGTGAACGATCGCGGCCAGTCTTCACCGCGAGCGCCACCGCGTCGTCGAGGCTCATCATCTCAGGCACGTAACGCTGACGGTCCGCCCAGCAGGCGCTGGCGATATCGCGCGCAACCTCCTTCGCCTTAGCCTTGCCTGCGCGCGAAGAGACCACTACCGACATGCCGTTCTTCGGCGTGTCGCCATTGGTGAAACCCGAAAGGATCGTCACGTTGACGATGTCGCGGTCCTTCTTCGACTTGCCGTAGCGGAGGATGTCGGCATAGGGGCCGGCATCGGTGTTCTGGGTGATCGAGGGCGGGATCAGCGGCAGCTTGATGAAGTAGGAGGACGGCTTCATGCCGCCCCACATCTCGCGCACGACCTCCGCCGCCTCGACGCCGCGCTCCTCCATGTCGACATGGGGGTTGGTGACGTAGCCGATCAGCACGTCGACCGCGTCGACCATGCGCTGCGAGCAGTTGGCGTGGAGATCGAGCGTGGCGATCACCGGCACATCCGGCCCCACCAGCTCTCGGACCATCTCGAACACGGTCGCGTCCGGATCGTCGTCGCCGGTCGCGGTCGCCGCCCCATGCTCGGGCAGATAGACCGCATCGACCGGGAGCGCCGCCTCGAGCCCCGCCCGCATCCTCTCGACCACCATCTGGAAGAAGCGCTGGTCGACCGGGCCGCTGGCCCCGCCTGCGGTCATCAGGATCGGCACGGGCGTCCAGGGCCCGTGCCGATCCATCTCCTTCACGAACCCCCGGATCTCCGGCGGCGACTCCGGCGCCGCAGCCCTTATGTCGCGGCCGAAGGCCTCGCCTTCGAGCCACATATAGTCGCGGAACTCGGCCTCGGTCGCCGTCGGCGCATGACCGTTGGACTCGAGCGAGAATCCCAAGAGCGCGACCTTTTTCATGTCAGCGCTTCGAGACGTTCCAGAGAACCGGGCTCGGCACCTCGATCATCCCCTCGATGTTCGAGCGATACGCCACCGGCCGCGTGATTTGCCCCATCGGCAGATAAGGGATGGTCTCGATCGCGCGGATCTGGATCGCCTCGGTCACCGCCTTCCGCTTCGACGCGTCCGTCTGCTTGGCCCAGTCGGCGAGCAGGCCGTTCATCTTCTCGTCGCAGGCCCAGCCGACGAAGCCGGTGCCGCCGCAGGGCATCGGCAGCGCGAAGTTGGTGACCGGGCTCGAGAAGCGGAAGCCGAAGGCGGTCGAGACGAACAGGCTCCAGCCGCCCTTGTCCGGCGCGTCCTTCTTCACGCGGCGCGCGGTGATCGTCGCCCAGTCGCTGAGCTGCAGGTCGACGTTGACGCCGGCGTCCTTGAGGCGGGCCGCCAGCACCTGGGTGATGTCGCGCAGCACCTGCAGGTCGTTCGGCTGCAGCACGACGACCGGCTCGCCCTTGTAGCCGGCCTTCTGCAGCAGCTCCTTCGCCTTGGCGATGTTCGGCTTCTGGAAGTCGGCGGTGCCGGCCTCGGTCTCGTTCGACGAGCCGCAGCCCACCCAGGAGAAGCAGCGCCGCCAGAACGCCGGGTCGCCGGCCGACGCCTGCATGTATTCGTCCTGCGCCGCGATATAGAGCAGCGCCTGGCGGCCTTCCGGGTTGTCGAAGGGCGGATGCAGGTGGTTCGGGCGGAGATAGGCGACCTCGCCGAACGGGTTGTGCACCTTCACCACGACGTCCTTGTTGCGCCGGAGCATCGGCAGGAGGTCGGTCGGCGGCTGCTCGAAGATGTCGACCTCGCCGGCGTTCAGCGCGGCGGCCGCGGTCGCGGCATCGGGGATGATGACCCACTCGACGCGATCCGTCTTCACCACCTTGCCGCCGGCGAAGAGGCTCGCGGGCTCGGAACGCGGCACGTAGTCCTGGTTCTTGACGTAGACGACCTTGCTGCCGGGAACCCAGCCCTCGCGCGAGAAGCGGAAGGGGCCGGAGCCGATCACCTCGGTGATTGCGGCGTTCGGATCGGTCTTCGCCTCCTGCTCGCGCATGACGAAGGCGGCGTAGGAGCCGTCCTTGGCGAGCGAGTCGAGCACGAGACCCCACGGCTCCTTCAGGGTCAGCGTGAAGGTGCGGTCGTCGATCGCCGCGAGCTGCATGCCGAGATTGCGCAGGATCGTCCCGTTGGAGTCGCGCGCGGCCCAGCGGTTGATCGACTGGATCACGTCGGCCGTCTTCACCGGCTGACCGTCGTGGAACTTGAGGCCAGCACGCAGCGTGAAACGATAGACGAGGCCGTCGGGCGACACCGTGAACGCTTCGACCATCTGCGGCTGCGGTCGGTAGTCGCGGTCGTAGGCGAACAGCATGTCGTAAACCATGAACGCATGCTGGTTGGTGATCGCAGCGGTGTTGGTCATCGGATCGATGACCTTGAGGTCCGCATGCGGCACGTAGCGGATCACGCTTTGCGCGGCCGCCGGCAAAGCCATTCCCCCCAGCACCGCCGCCGCCAGGGTCAACTTGCGCATAGTCCTATGCATCGATGATCCCCTCTGTTCGTATGTTTATCTTTGGTTGTCGATGAGCCTAGCGGCCGGCATTCCGGGATGGCAATCTGCCGTTTCCGATGGTGAAACGGGGGATGCGATGACCGCTGCGACCAAGGTGCCGGAGACCGAGTGGAAACCGGCCTACAAGTCTGCGGCCCGGCCGACAGCACTCGAGCAGGAGCTCGCCCACTGGGAGGCCCGCAGCATCCTGGTTCCGCTCGGCGGCGCCGACTGGCAGCGCACTTCGGGCAACACCTTCGAGACGAACACCGCCGACGACTGGGCGACGATCGAACGCCAGAGCGCGATCTATCACCGCGACCGCCAGGCGAAGGAGGTGCTGACCTTCCTCGCCGCCTCCAAGGACGAGCCTAGCTACGGCTGGCAGACCAACAATTACGGCCACTCGCTGCAGACGGCGACGCGTGCGCTCCGCGACGGCGCCGACGAGGACATGGTCGTGCTCTCGCTGCTTCACGACATCGGCCAGAACATCGCCCCGGTGACCCACGGCGAATTCTGCGCGGCGATGCTGAAGCAGTTCCTGTCGGACGATTACCTGTGGGTGCTCAACTACCACACCGTCTTCCAGCGCTATCACCGCTTCAACCATCCGACCTCGGATCGGATGGGACGCGAAAAGTTCCGCGGCCACCCGGCCTTCGAGCTGACCGCCTACTTCTGCGAAAAATACGATCAGAACGCGATGGAGCCGGACTATGACACGCTCCCGCTGGAAGCGTTCGAGCCACTGGTCTACCGCTTCTTCAACAAGACGCCGCGGTTCGTCGGCCGGCGCTGATAGAGGCGCTGATAGACGAGACGCTTCCGGCGGGCCGACCACCCCTGCTATGGTCGACATATGAGTGCCTTGGACGACGCAACCGCCAAACTGGATCAGGCGCTGGCCCGGCTCGAGCGGGCCGCCTCCGGCCGTTCGGACCGCGAGGCCAAGGCGCGTGCCGAGCTCGAGCAGGCCATGGCCCAGCTCAAGACCGACCACTCGCGGCTCTCCGAAGCCGCCGACACCGTGTCGGCGCGACTCGACGGCGCCATCGGCCGGCTCCGGCTGATGGCTGGAGACTGATTTAGCGATGGCCGAAGTCACGCTGTTCCTGAACGGCCGGGGCTACCGCATCGCTTGCGCCGATGGACAGGAGCCGCATATCGAGAAGCTCGGCCGCTTCATCGACGGCAAGGTGCAGGAGCTGGTCCGGCAGGTCGGCCAGGTCGGCGACGCGCGACTGCTGGCGATGGCGAGCCTGATGATCGCCGACGAGCTCGCTGAAGCGAAGGGCGGGATCGACAACAGCGCCGCCGCGCCGAAGTCATCGGATGCCGCCGCCGAGGCGATCGAGGCTGTGGCAAAGCGCATCGACGCGCTTGCGGCGCGGCTTGAAGCTTCCTAAGTTGACTCCTGGCGGGGCTGCCCGGTTCGACAGGCTGCACATTCCCCGGGGCCAATACCGATCCTCTGGGAGCTGTCCCTGGCCTTGGCCCTCGGCCTTGGCTACATGGCGCCCACCTGCTTAGGCAGGCCTTGGAGGAACTGCTTATGCCATCGGCCATGGTGGCTCCGCCATTCTCACCCGATCCCGCGATCGTCGATGCCAAGCGGCGGCTGCGCGCCGAGATGATCGAGCGCCGCAAGCGGCTCGCGACATCCGTGGCCGGTGCGGCTCTTGCGAACAGCGTCGCGAAGCTGGGGCCGTTCGATGCGAAGGCAGCCGTCTCCGGGTTCTATCCCGTGCCTCCCGAGATCGACGTGCTGCCGACGATGACCTGGTTCGCAGGGCGCGGGCATACGGTTGGCCTGCCCGTGGTCATCGCCCGCAAGCAGCCTCTGGTCTTCCGCAGCTGGATCCCCGGCGCCGTGCTTGCGCGCGGCGTGTTCGGCATACCCTATCCGCCCGAGACCAGCCCCGAGATCGAGCCATCCATCCTGCTGGTCCCTCTTCTCGCCTTTGATCGCCGCGGCCATCGTTTGGGATATGGGGGCGGCTACTACGACCGGACGCTCGCCGATCTCCGCGCCAAAGGGCGCGTGCTCGCGATCGGCGTCGGCTACGCCTTCCAGGAAATCGACGAAGTGCCGGCGGACGCGGTCGACCAGCGCATCGATGCGATCGCGACCGACGCCGGAGCGGAGTTCATCTAAGTGAAGATCCTCTATCTCGGCGACATCCTCGGCCGCTCGGGTCGAGACGCGGTGCTCCAGGAGACGCCGCGCCTGCGCAAGGAGCTCGGCCTCGACTTCGTGATCGCCAACGGCGAGAACGCCGCGCACGGCTTCGGCCTCACGCTCAGTCTCGCCGAGCAGCTGTTCAAGGCCGGCATCGACTGCCTGACCAACGGCAACCATGTCTGGGACCAGCGCGAGTTCATCGGACAGATCGATCGGGATCCGCGCCTGCTGCGACCGCGCAACTATCCGCAAGGGACGCCGGGACGCGGCGCCAACGAGTACGCGCTGCCGGGCGGCCGTCGGATCCTGGTGATCAACGTCATGGGCCGCCTGTTCATGGACCCGCTCGACGATCCGTTCCGCTCGGTCGAGGAGGAGATGGCGAAGGTCCGTCTCGGCGCCACGGTCGCGGCGATCGTCGTCGACGTGCATGCCGAGGCGTCGAGCGAGAAGCAGGCCATCGGCCATATGCTGGATGGCCGCGTCTCGATGGTCGTGGGGTCGCATACCCACGTGCCTACCGCCGACGCGCAGATCCTTCCGGGAGGCACCGCCTTCCAGACCGATGCCGGCATGTGCGGCGACTACGACTCGGTGATCGGCATGCACAAGCAGGTGCCGATCCAGCGCTTCACCCGGAAGCTGCCGACCGACAAGCTTCAGCCCGCCGACGGCCCGGCGACGATCTGCGGCCTGTTCGTCGAGACCGACGACCGCACCGGCCTCGCCAAGCGGGTGGCACCGCTCCGGGTCGGCGGACGGCTCCAGCCGGCCTGGCCCGCCTGACCGCGCAAACCGGGCGTTAACCTTTTTGGCCTAAATACCGAGCCCTGGACGTCCAAGTCTGCCCGATGGGGCACGCGGATCGGAGGGCATCTAACCCGTGGCGCATGCAGGCCTACTGCAGAAACACGCGAGATCCTGGCCAATCATCGCCGGCGTCGCTTCCCTCGTCGCCCTTGCGGTTACATTTAGTTACAATCTCTTGGGGAGCTACCAGTCGAGGCTCCTCGACACAGAAGAGACTGTCCGTCGGCTTTCTAGCGCGCTCGAAGAACATACGCTCACCACCTTCGATGCCGTCGACGGCGTGCTCAAGGCGACGATCCGCCATCTTCGCCTGCTGCAGAGGCTGAACGCCGAGGAGGAGACGTCGGTCCGAGGCATGCTCGCCGCCGGCGCCGACAGCCTTCGCCAGATCCATGCGCTGATCCTCTATGACGCGGAAGGACATCCGATGAATGCCGGCCTGGCCCCGGTCCCCCGGACGCTCAGCGTCGCCGGCCGCAGCTTCTTCAAGCGCCACCGCGAGGAGCCCGATCTCGGCGTGCTGATCTCGCTTCCGCTCGCGAGCCTGGTCTCCGGCGACACGGTCCTGAGCGTCAGCCGCCGCATCGATCGGGAGGACGGATCCTTCGCGGGCGTGCTCGCCGCCGACATCACGATCGAAGGACTCACCAGCACCTTCTATCGCGCGCTCAACGTCGGTCCCAACGGCGCGGTCGCGCTCGTCAGGATGGACGGCGCGCTGCTCGCGCGCGAACCTGCCCTGCCCGCGCAACTCGGTGCGCCGGTGGTCGCGAACCCGGGGTCGCTGATGCGCCTTGTGGAGTCGCCAGCAGGTATTTATCGGGGTTCGACGCGCATCGACCGCGTCGAGCGCATCACCGGCTATCGCGTCCTGAAATCTTTTCCGGTGATCGTCAGCGTCTCGATCGCGGTCGGCGACACTCTCGCTCCCTGGCACGCGCAGGTTCGCGAATTCGCCGCCATCTGGGCGCTCTGCGCGGTCGCCGTTTCGATCCTCGCGTTTTTCGCGGCACGCGATGCTGCACGACACGCCGCGGCCGAAACAGAGGCGCGCGAGACGAAGACCATCCTCTCGGACGTGATAGAGAGCCTGGATGCCGGCATGGTCGTGTTCGACAAGGACGACCGCTTCGTCCTGATGAACCGGCGCATGGCGGAGATCTCGCCGGCGGCCTATGTCGCCCTCGCCATTCCGGGGACGAGCTACGAGACGATGGTGCGCACGCTGGCCGAGACCGGCGAGATCGCTGCCGCACACGGCCGCGAGGACGAGTGGGTCAGAGACAGGATGAGCGGCCACCGCGTGCCCGGCGGCTGGCGCGAGGAGCGTCGCGTCGGCAGGAACTGGCAGCAGGTCTCGGAACGGGTCACGGACAGCGGCGGCGTCGCCCTCCTCGTCTCCGACGTCACCTCGATCAAGGAGACCATCGCCGCCCTCCAGGCGAGCGAGGATCGCTTCCAGCGGATGGCGGCGAATATTCCAGGCTACGTCTTCCAGCGCCGTGTCGGGACCGACGGTTCGGTGACGTTCCCGTTCATCAGCGAGGGGGCGCGCGACTTCTACGGCTGCGACCCCGAAGACCTGATGGCCGATCCGTCGCTCGTCGAACGAGCGATCCATCCGGACGACGCCGAGAACATGATCCGAAGCGTGCAGGACGCGATCAGCACGCTGGCGCCGTGGCAGGCGGACTATCGCATCGTCGCCAGGGACGGATCGGTGCGCTGGGTCACCTCGCAGGCGCGCCCGGTGCGCATGGGCGACGGCAGCATCATGTGGGACGGCGTCGTCGTCGATATCACGGCGCGCAAGGAGGCCGAGGCCCAGCTCACCGATGCCAAGTTGCGCGCCGAGCGCGCGACGCGCGCCAAGTCGAGCTTCCTCGCCTCGATGAGTCACGAGCTCCGGACGCCGCTGAACGCCATCCTCGGCTTCTCGGAGGTGCTGGCGTCCGCGGCGCTGGCGCCGAAGCTCGCGCATAAGGCGGCCGAGTACGCGTCAGACATCCACAACGCCGGCAGTCACCTGCTGCAGCTGATCAACGACCTGCTGGACCTTTCCAAGGCCGAGGCGGGCAAGGTCGAGCTCGTGGAGTCCGACGTCGAGATCGGCGAGGTCGTCGAGCGCGTCGTCCATCTGGTTGAGGGGCGCGCCCGAGATGGCGAGGTGACGATGGCCCTTGCCGTTTCGCCGAACTTGCCGCGCGTCCAGGGCGACGAACGGAAGCTGCTGCAGATGCTCCTCAACCTCGTCGCCAACGCCGTCAGGTTCACGCCGAAGGGCGGCCAGGTGACAGTCTCGGCGGGGATCTCGGCGGAAGGAGACCTGCGCCTGACCGTCGCCGACACCGGGATCGGCATCCCGGCGAAAGACCTGCCGCGCGTGCTCGTCCCCTTCGCCCAGGTCGACAACGACATCACCCGGAAGACCGACGGCACGGGCCTCGGCCTGCCGATCGCCCGGCAGTTCGCCGAGTTGCACGGCGGTTCGCTGTCGCTGGAAAGCGTCCAGGGCAAAGGCACCACGGTCACGGTGCACCTGCCCGGCAAACGCCTGATCGACGCGGCGCCCGCGCTGCGCCGGGCGGGCTGAGATCTAGCCGACCAGCCGCTCGAGGCCGGCGCAGAGCTCCTGCCCGACCTGCCCGCCGTCGCCCTTCAGCTTGTTGGCGATGATCGCGCGCATGGCATCGACGAGCGAGCGCAGCACCTCGACCTCCGCCATGCCGACCGAGTTGCGCCCTTCGAGATACCGGCACAGCATGCTGCCGATCCGGGTGATCAGCGGATATCCGAAGTTGCCGCCGCCGCCGCGCAGGTCGTGGACGATGTTGAACAGCGTGCCCAGGTGCTTCGCCTGGTTCTCGCGATCGCTGAGGAGGAGCTGGACGACCTCGGCCGCGCGTGCGAGATCGGGGTTCGCCTGCGCCGGGAAATCCACCTGCTCCTGCGCCCTGGCGGCGGCCGCCTCGGCACGCGCCAGCAGGTTCGGATCCATGCCCTTGCCGGCGGGCCCGACGCGCGCCTTGATCTTGTTCGGCGGATGGATGACTTCGACCGCGCCCTTCGGCTTGTCGCCGCTCATGAAACTCTCCTCGACGCCCCACGCGTCATGACTTCTGCATCGACTTGATGGTGTCCTTGGTCCGCTTCAAGGCGGCCTGCTGATCGCCGCTCAATGCGGACTGCCCGTGGGCCGCCGGTCCACCGCCCGCGGGCTTGCGCCGGTCCGGCCCCTCGAAGGGCAGCATCTGGCGACGGCGATCGGGTCCGAAATAGTCGTTGGTGCGCACGAACGGCCGCGGATTCTCGATGATCGAGACGATGCGGGCATAGAGCGAGCGTGCCGAGACCGGCTTCGCCATGAACTCGGTCACGCCGGCGTCGCGCGCCTGCATGACCCGCGATCGCTCGGTATGGCCCGAGAGCATGATCACCGGCACGAACTGGTCCGGGCTTTCGGGCGAAGTGCGGAGGTGACGGGTGAGCGCCAGCCCGTCCATCGGATCCATGTTCCAATCCGCGATCAGGAGGTCGATCTGTGACTGGCCCATCTTTTCGAGGGCGTGGCTTCCATCCCGCGCCTCGAGAATCTGGCTGACGCCGAGGGATTCCAGGATGGTCCGGACGAGGCTACGCATGTGCTGGTTGTCGTCGACAATCAGCACCGCCAGTCGATCGAGCCGATAACCCATCATGGTGAGGCGGCTCCTGCCGGCTCGCTCATCCCCCGCCTCGTCCTTCCCCCGACGATTTTGCGGAATGTATACCGATGTGAGACGGCGTGCCTAGGCGAGCTTCGAGTCTGATCGCGGGGGTATGTCCGGACGCCGGCAGCCGGAATCCCGCCACAATGAGACTTTACTCGTGAAACACGCCATAGGTGCTTATAACCACTAGATTTGGTATAAGTGCTGAATCTTCTCTACGAACTCTTCGGCCGGGCGGAATGGCAGGACATAGCCAATTCAAGAACATCATGCACCGCAAGGGCGCGCAGGACGCCAAGCGGGGCAAGCTCTTCACCAAATTGATCCGCGAGCTGACGACAGCCGCTCGGGTGGGTACGCCCGACCCGGCCGCCAATCCCAGGCTCAAGGCCGCGATCGTGGCCGCGCGCGGCGCGAACATGCCAAAGGACACCCTGGAACGGGCGATCAAGCGGGGGGCCGGCGGCGATGACGACACCAACTACGAAGAAGTCCGCTACGAGGGCTACGGCCCCGGGGGTGTCGCGCTGATCGTCGAGGCGCTGACCGACAACCGCAACCGCACCGCCTCGGAGATCCGGTCGGCGTTTTCCAAAGGCGGCGGCGCGCTCGGCGAGACCAATTCCGTCTCCTTCATGTTCGAGCGCGGAGGCGACATCGCCTATCCGGCGGCGGCGGCCAGCGCGGACGCCATGTTCGAAGCGGGTCTCGAGGCAGGCGCGAGCAACGTCGAGTCAGGCGCGGAGAGTCACGAGATCGTGACCACGGTCGACGACTTCGCTCAGGTGCGGGACGCGCTCGAGGCGAAGTTCGGCCCGCCTGAACGCGCCAAGCTCGCCTGGCGACCCAGCACGATGGTTCCCGTCGACGATGCGACGGCCGAATCACTCTTCAAGCTGATCGAGACGCTCGAGGACAATGACGACGTCCAGACGGTCTGGGGCAACTACGAGGTCTCCGACGCGGTCCTCCAGAAGCTGGCCGGGTGAGATGCGTCTCCTCGGCCTCGATCCGGGTCTCCGTCACACGGGATGGGGCATCGTGGATGCCGAGGGCAATCGGCTTCGCCATGTCGCTTCCGGACGCATCGATTCCGGCGAGGGTACGATCGCCGAGCGACTGGTGCGTCTCTACGACGGCGTGACCGACGTGATCGCGCGTTTCCACCCCGACGAGGCCGCGGTCGAAGAGACCTACGTCAACATGAACCCGAGCTCGACCCTGAAGCTGGGCCTCGCGCGTGGAACAGTGATCCTGGCGCCGGCGAAGGCGGGGCTAGAGGTCGCCGAATATTCGCCGAGCCTGATCAAGAAGTCGGTCGTCGGTTCCGGCCGCGCCGAGAAAGATCAGGTCGGGCGCATGGTGCGAATGCTTCTGCCCGGCGCCGAGCCGTCCAGTGCCGACGCGGCCGACGCGCTCGCGATCGCGATCTGTCACGCGCACCACGCCGCGACCCGCCGCGCCGTCATGGCTGGAGCGCTCGCGTGATCGCGAAACTAACAGGCCGCCTCGACTCCACCGGCGAGAGCTGGGCGATCGTCGACTGCGCGGGCGTGGGGTATCTCGTCGAATGCGCATCGCGCACGCTGGCGCGCCTTCCCGCCGTCGGCGGCCAGGTGAGCCTCGTGGTCGAGACGCTGCTGCGCGAGGACAGCCTGCGCCTGATCGGTTTCGCCTCGGCGGCAGAGCGTGACTGGTTCCGCCTGCTGACCCAGGTGCAGGGCGTCGGCGCGCGCATCGCGCTGGCGATCCTGGGCTCGCTCGAGGTCGACGATCTGGTCCGCGCCATCGCCGCGCAGGACAAGGCGCTGCTGACCCGCGCCGACGGCGTCGGACCCAAGCTCGCGCAGCGCATCGCGACCGAGCTCAAAGACAAGGCCGCGGGATTGATGCTGGGACATGCGGCCAAGGGGCCGGCGAAAGCGCCTGCCGCCGGCGAAAAGCTCGATCCGTCGATCGGGCTCGCCGCCGATGCGGTCTCGGCCCTGGTCAACCTCGGCTACGGACGCTCGGAGGCCTTCGGCGCGGTCGCGGCCGCGAGCCAAGTGGTCGGCGGCAAGGCTAAGCTCGAAGACCTCATCAAGGCCGGGCTCAGGGAACTCTCGAAGTGACCGGCCCACAGAAGACCACGCGCCTGGTCACGGGCGATCCGGTCGAGGCCGACGCGATCGAAGCCTCGATCCGTCCGCAGCGCCTCGATGATTTCGTCGGCCAGCGCCAGGCGCGCGAGAACCTCAAGGTCTTCATCGCCGCCGCCAAGGCGCGCGGCGAAGCGCTCGACCACGTGCTGCTGCACGGGCCGCCCGGCCTCGGCAAGACCACGCTCGCCCAGATCGTCGCGCGCGAGCTCGGCGCCAGCTTCCGCGCGACCTCGGGCCCGATCATCGCCAAGGCCGGCGACCTCGCCGCGATCCTGACCAACCTCCAGGCGCGCGATGTGCTGTTCATCGACGAGATCCACCGCCTGAACCCGGCCGTCGAGGAGATGTTGTACTCGGCGATGGAGGACTTTCAGCTCGACCTGATGATCGGCGAAGGCCCGGCGGCGCGATCCGTCCGCATCGACCTGCCGCCTTTCACGCTGGTCGGCGCCACCACGCGCTCGGGCCTCTTGACGACGCCGCTGCGTGAGCGCTTCGGCATTCCTCTCCGCCTCAATTTCTACGAGGTCGACGAGTTGGTCTCGATCGTCAGCCGCGCCGCCGGCATCCACGGCATCAAGATGACCGAGGACGGCGCCCGCGAGATCGCACGCAGGGCCCGCGGCACGCCGCGCATCGCCGGCCGCCTGCTGCGCCGGGTGCGCGACTTCGCCGCCGTGGCCGGCCGCGACGTGGTCGATGCGATCGCCGCCGATGGCGCGCTGACCCGCCTCGAGGTCGACCGCGCCGGGCTCGATGCGATGGACCGCCGCTACCTCGCCTGCATCCTCGACAACTACGGCGGCGGTCCCGTCGGGGTCGAGACGCTGGCGGCCGCCCTCTCCGAGCAGCGCGACGTGATCGAGGACGTGATCGAGCCCTACCTGATGCAGCAGGGCCTGGTGCAGCGGACCCCCCGCGGCCGGATGCTCGCGACCCAGGGCTACAGACAGCTCGGTCTGCCTGTGCCCGCCAGCGTTGCCCAGGCCCAGTACGACCTTCTTCCGACCGGATCGGACGATGCCTGAGCCCAGCCATCGTTTTGCCATACGCGTCTACTACGAAGACACGGATGCGGCCGGGATGGTCTACCACAGCAACTACCTTAAGTTCGCTGAACGGGCCCGGACCGAATGGCTGCGCGACCTCGGCGTGCAGCAGGACGCCTGGCGTAGGGAAACCGGCCTCGGCTTCGCCGTGACCCGGTGCGAGATCGACTACCGCCGCCCCGCCCGGCTCGACGACGTCCTCGACGTCGCGACCCGGATCCTCGAGGTCGGCGGCGCGTCGCTGGTGGCCGAGCAGGTCATCCGGCGCGAAACGGATGAAGTCGCGCGGCTCAAGCTCGTCGTCGCCTGCATCGACGCAAGCGGAAGGCCGGCGCGACTGCCCAAGAACCTGCGGACCGCCATGTCGGCGGCAACCGCCGTAGGAGTGAACGACTAGATGGAACCCAAGCTCGTCAACGCCGTCACGCTCGCCGGATCGGCCGGTCCGACCGACATGTCGATCATCGGCCTGTTCCTGCAGGCCGACTACATCGTCAAGGCGGTGATGATTGCGTTGGTCCTCGCCTCGTTCTGGTGCTGGGCGATCATCTTCGACAAGATCTTGCGCCTCCGCCGTCTGCAGGCGCAGGCGAGCGAGTTCGAGGAGCAGTTCTGGTCGGGCGCGCCGCTCGAGGACCTCTACGACCGGCTCGGCAGCCGGCCGGAAGAGCCGATGAGCGCGATCTTCTCGTCCGCGATGCGCGAGTGGCGCCGCTCGGCGGCGAAGGGCCTCGTCGGATCCGGGCCGATGCGCGCGAGCCTCCGCCAGCGCATCGAGCAGGTCATGCAGATCACGCTCCAGCGCGAGATGAACCAGGTCGAGCGCTACATGACCTTCCTGGCATCGGTCGGATCGACGGCGCCGTTCATCGGCCTGTTCGGCACGGTATGGGGCATCATGAACAGCTTCAAGTCGATCGCGCTCACCAAGAACACTTCGCTCG
>CAZZLX010000029.1:0-15198 GCA_964655235.1 uncultured Rhizobium sp. | reverse complement strand
GCGTCTTCGCATTCCGGCACTTGTGACGCCGGACCCCCCGGGAGAACCGCGTCATGCTTCGCCTGATCGCTGCCGCTGCCCTCGCCTTCGGCCTCGCCACGGCCGCCGAGGCGCAGGTGACCGGCAAGCTAACCCTTTACACCTCGCAGCCCGACCGCGACGCGGCGCAGACCGTCGAGGGCTTCAAGAAGAGGCATCCGCAGGTCGAGGTCGAGATCTTCCGGTCCGGCACGACCGAGGTAATGAACAAGCTGCAGGCCGAGTTCGCCGCCGGCGACCCGCGCGCCGACGTGCTGTTCATAGCCGACGCAGTCTCGATGGAGAAGCTGAAGGCCGACGGCCGGCTGCTGGCGCACGCCGCGGCCGACCTCTCGCAGTTCCCGGCGGAGGCGCACGACAAGGACAAGACCTATTTCGGCTCGAAGCTGATCACCACCGGCATCATCGTGAACAAGAAGGCGGCCTTCGTGCCGAAGTCCTGGGCCGACCTGCTGAAGCCGGAAGCCAAGGGCCAGGTGTCGCTGCCGAGCCCGCTCTACTCGGGTGCGGCCGCGATCCACATGGCGGCCCTGTCGGCGATCCCGTCGCTGGGGCCGAAGTATTACGAGAACCTGTCGAAGAACGGCGCGGTCGCGGTGCGCGGCAACGGCGCCGTGGTCACGCAGGTCGCCGGCGGCGAGAAGATGTACGGCTTCATCGTCGAGTTCATGGCGCTCAACGCCGAGAAGAAGGGATCGCCGGTCTCGTTCGTCTTCCCCGCCGAAGGCGTCTCCGCCGTGACCGAGCCGGTCGCGGCGCTCAAGACCTCGAAGAACCCGAAGGCCGCGACCGCTTTCATCGACTTCATCCTGTCCAAGGAAGGCCAGGAACTCGCGGTCGCCCAGGGCTACCTGCCCGCCCGCCGCGACGTGAAGCCGCCGGAAGGCCTCCCCGGCATCGCCGCCGTCAAGCTGATCCCGATCGACGTGCCGGCCGCGATCAAGGCCGACGAGGCCAACAAGAAGGCCTTCGCCGACCTGTTCGGCGGCTGATGGGCTGATGATCGGGGCGGGGGCGGGAGCGCGAACGGGAGCAGACCCGGGAGAGCGGATCATCCTGATCCTGCTCGTCGTCTTCGCTGCCCTCGTTGCAGTCCTGCCGGTCGCGCGACTCCTGATCGCGGGCCTGGCGCCCGGCGGCGATCTCGATCTCTCGGTGATGACGGAGGCCTGGTCGCGCGCGGCAACGCAGCGGGCATTGTGGCGGACGCTCCTCACCGCGCTCGGAGGCACCGCGATCTCGCTCGTTCTCGGGACGAGCGTGGCGCTGCTCGTGACCCTGACCGACGTGCGGGCCAAGACCGCCCTCGTCTTCGCCTTCATGCTGCCGCTGATGATCGCGCCCCAGGTGACCGCGCTCGCCTGGATCCACGCCTTCGGCCCGGGCAGCGCGCTGCTGCGCTTGGTCGGTCTCGCGCCCGCGCCCGGCACGCCGCACCCGCTCTACGGCGCCGGCGGCATCATCCTTCTGCTCGGCCTGCATCATGCACCGCTGGTCTTCCTCGCCGTGCGCGCCGGCCTCCGCAGCCTGCCGCGCGAGCTGGTCGAGGCGGCATCGGCCGCCGGCGCCACCCGCCTCTTCGCCGTCCGCACCGTCGTGCTGCCGCTTCTCGGGCCGGCGCTCACCGCGGGCGCCGGCCTCGCCTTCGTCTCGGCGATCGGCAATTTCGGCATCCCGGCGTTCCTCGGCATTCCCGCCGGATATACCGTGCTGGTCACGCTGATCTACCAGCGCCTCTCGGGCTTCGGTCCGCGCGTGCTGCCCGAGGTCGCGGCGATCGCAATCGCGCTGGCGGCACTCGCCGTGATCGGCCTCCTCCTCCAGCTGCTGCGTGCACGACGCGACGACGCGCGGACGACCACGCTCTCGGCGGCGCTCTCGTCCTGGCCGCTCGGGCGCTGGCGCCTGCCGACCGAAACCGCGCTCTGGTCGCTGCTGGCGGTCATCGTCCTGTTGCCGCTGCTGGCGCTGACCGCAAGCTCGCTGGTTCCCGCGCATGGCGTCCCGCTGACCTCGGCGACGGCGACGCTTGCACACTATGCCTATGTGCTGTTCGAGCACGGTGCGACCAGGCGCGCCTTCGTCAACAGCTTCCTTCTCGCAGGATCGGCCGCGCTGATCCTGATGGCGGTCGCGGTGCCGTTGGCAGTGCTCGCAGATTGGCGCCGAAGCCGGATCGCGCATTGGCTCTCGGTCGCCGCCGAGCTTCCCTACGCGCTGCCCGGCGTCGTCCTGGCGATCGGCGTCATCCTCGCGTTCCTGCGCCCGCTGCCGACCGTCGGCGTCGGCCTCTACAACACGGTATGGATCATCCTCGTCGCCTATCTCGCGCGCTTCCTGACGCTTGCCTGGCGACCGGTCGCCGCGGGACTCGCGCAAGTCGACCGTGGCCTCGACGAGGCGGCGCAGGCGGCCGGCGCCGGCTTCGCCTTCCGGCTCCGCACCATCGCCTACCCGATGCTGGCGCCGGCGATGGCGGCCGGCGGCATCATCGTGTTCCTGACCGCGTTCAACGAGCTGACGGTCTCCGCTCTCCTGTGGTCGTCGGGCCGCGAGACGCTCGGCGTCGTCGTCTTCGGCCTCGAGCAGGCGGGCGAGTCCAACGCCGCCTCTTCGGTCGCGGTGCTGACGGTCGCCGCGACGCTGGGCCTCATGCTGATCGGCTCGCTCTTCGCCGATCGCCTGCCTCGGGGAGTGCTGCCGTGGCGGGCGTGATCCTCGACCGCGTCAGCCGCCGCTTCGACGACGCACATGTCGCCGTCGACAATGTGAGCCTCGAGCTCCGCCACGGCGAGCTTCTGGCCGTGCTCGGCCGCTCGGGCTCGGGCAAGACGACCCTGCTGCGACTGATCGCCGGCTTCGAGCGGCCCGACGGTGGCGAGATCAAGATCGGGGGCGAGTCGGTCGCCGGCAACGGCCGCTTCGTTCCGCCGGAGAAGCGGCGCATCGGCATGGTGTTCCAGTCCTATGCGCTGTGGCCGCACATGGATGTCCGCCGCAATGTCGGCTATCCGCTCGAGGCCGGCGGCATCAGGGGCGCGGACTATGCGGCGCGCGTCGACAAGGCGCTCGCTGCCGTCGGCCTCACCGATTTCGCGAGCCGCAAGCCGCAGGCGCTTTCCGGCGGCCAGCGCCAGCGCGTGGCGCTCGCCCGCTGCCTGGTGATGGACCCGGCCGTCGTGCTGCTCGACGAGCCGCTGGCCAGCCTCGACGTCGATCTCCGCGCCAGCCTGCGCCAGGAGTTCGTCGCCTTCCACGGCTCGACCGGCGCCACGATGCTCTACGTCACCCACGACCAGGCCGAGGCGCTGGCGATCGCCGACCGGATCGCCGTGCTGGATCACGGCCGCCTGCTGCAGGTGGCGCCACCCGAGACGCTCTACCGCGAGCCGGCGACGCGGGACGTCGCCGCCTTCGTCGGCGGCGGCGCGGTTGTACCGGCCGAGGTGCTCGGCCCCGCCACTGGCGGCCAGGTGCCGGTGAAGCTGCTGGGCCTCACCCGCATGCTGCGGGCGACGTCCGGCCAGCAACGGGGTCCCGCCGAGGTCTGCCTGCGCTCGGAGGACCTGTTCGTCGCCGGCTCCGGCGTCGCCGCCTTCGTGACCCAGCAGGCATACCAGGGCGCCTCGGTCGCGCTCGATCTCGCCTGCGCCGGGCAGCGTCTCAGGATGTCGGTTCCGGCCGGCACAATCGCCGATGGCGAGGAGCTGAAGATCGACATCCGCGACGGCTGGGTCATTCCGCGCTAGGCGGACGATCCTTGCCCTCCCCCGGTGCCGGCGCGAGACTCCGACGCGCAGCACCGGAGGTTCCCGTGAGCGATCATCTGACGAAGGCCGAGGTCGAGCGCTACAACCGCGACGGCTATCTCTTTCCCTTCGACGTGCTGACGCCGGCCGAGGTCGCCGAGGCGCGGCGGAAGCTCGAGGCGATGGAGGCGAAGCTCGGCGGGCCGCTGCCCCGCTCGCTGATCGCGATGCCCAACATCTACGCGCCCTTCGTCGACGAGATCATCAGGTCACCCAAGATCCTCGATCGGGTCGAGAGCCTGCTGGGCCCCGACATCCTCTGCTGGGAATGCGCGTTCCTGACCAAGGAGCCGCATGCGAAATCTTTCTTCTCCTGGCATCAGGACGCCAAGTACTGGGGCCTAGAGCCCTACGAGGTGCTGACCGCCTGGGTGGCGCTGAGCCCGGCGACCAAGGAAAGCGGCTGCATGTCGGTGATGACCGGCTCGCATATCGGCGAGTTGTCGCCGCACAAGGACACCTTCGGCAAGGACAACATGCTCTCGCGCGGCCAGGAGATGGAGGTCGCGGTCGATCCGGCGCGTTGCGTCGACATGCCGCTGAAGCCCGGCCAGATGTCGCTGCATCACGTGAAGATCGCGCACGGCTCCGGTCCCAACGAGACCGACGACCGCCGCATCGGCCTGGTGATCCGCTACGTGCCGGCACATGTGAAGCAGACCACCGGCCTGCGCGACACCGCGGCGCTGGTGCGCGGCGAGAACCGTTACGGCAACTTCGACCTGCAGCCGCGCGCGGTCGGGGACTTCACCGACGAGGCGCTGGCTGCACACAAGGAATTCATCGAGCGCCGCCGCTCGATCACGATGCGGAACACGAAGGCCGCCTAGAAGGTCAGGTGCACCTTCATCGCCTTCGAGCGATCTGAGGCCAGCGCGAAGGCACGGTCGGCGTCGTTGGCGGCGATCGAGTCGGTGAGGACCGGCAGCACGTCGATCCGCCCGGTGGAGATGCAGTCGACAGCCCAGGCGAATTCCTCAAAGAAGCGGAACGAGCCACGGAGCTCGACCTCCTTCGGCACCGCCATGCCCATCGGCAAGGTCATGTCGCCGCCCATGCCGAGCACGACGATCGTGCTCCGCGCGCGCACGGCGGCGATCGCCGAGCGGAGCGCGCGCTCGTTGCCGGAGGCCTCGAAGGCGACGTCGAAGGTGCCCTTGTCCGCCTCGAAGCGCTTTGCCCACTCGGGATCGGCCGAGGCGTCGATCGCGTGATCGGCGCCCATCCTCTTTGCGGCCGCGAGCGGCGCCGACGCCACGTCGACCGCGACGATCTCGGCGGCGCCGCACATGCGGGCGGCGGCGACGGTAAGCGCGCCGATCGGGCCGCATCCCGTGACCAGCACCTTCTTGCCGAGCAGCGATCCAGCGCGGTTCATCGCGTGCAGCGCGACGGCCAGCGGCTCGGCGAAGGCGGCGCGCGCCGCGGAGACCGTCGGCGCCACCTTGTGCGCTTGCGAGGCGCCGACGGTGATGCTCTGGCGGAAGGCTCCCTGCACATGCGGGAAGCGCATCGCGCTGCCGAAGAAGCGCATGTCGAGGCACTGGTTGCGCAGGCCCTCGGCGCAGTAGCGGCAGGTGCCGCAGGCGATACCGGGCTCGATCGCGACCATCTGTCCGACCTCGACGTTGGAAACGCCCGCCCCCAGCGCCGCGATCGTGCCCGAGACCTCGTGGCCGAGGATCATCGGCTGCTTGATCCGGACCGTGCCGAAGCCGCCATGGAAGTAATAGTGTAGGTCGGAGCCGCAGATGCCGCCGGCGGCGACGTCGATGCGCACCTGCCCGGGGCCGGGCGTCTCGTCGGGAATCTCCTCGAAGCGGAGATCCTTCGGCGCGTGGAGGACACAGGCTTTCATCGGACGGCTCCCGGCAGCGGTGCGTCAGTTTTCGGACGGCCGCCGCCCCTTGTCCAGCCTCGTCGGACGGGTCCAGACTGAGGGCAAGGGAGACCCTTAGATGCGCACCAGCGACATTCCTGTCGTCAAGCTGAGCGGCTCCGGCCGGGCGCGCGGCCGACAATACGGCGAGTCCCAGCGCGCGCGGATCGCCGAGCTGGTGCCGCGCTGGGAGGCGCAGGTCGACGGCGGCAATCCGGCCAAGGCGCTGATGGATGACGTCGTGAAGGAGACGCGCTTCAACCGTGCGATCGCCCGCTGGGCGCCTGATCTCTGGGAGGAGGTCCAGGGCATCGCCGAGGGATCGAACCAGCCGCTCTGGAAGATCCAGGGCATCCAGTTGCTCGATGAGATCTGGTGGTTCGTCATGTATCGCCGCGCCGGCAAGGCGCCGTGGCGCGAGCATGCCGACATTCCCGAGCGCTGCAGCGCGATCGGACAGGTGAGTGGCGGCGACAGGACCGTCGCCGGGCAGAACATGGATATCGGCACCTGGATCGAGGGCAATCAGGTGCTGCTGCACATCGAGGCGAGCGGCGACGCACCGGCGCAGCTCGTGTTCAGCTATGCCGGATCCATCGGGCTCAACGGCCTCAATGCCGCCGGCGTCGGGTATTGCTGCAACACCCTGATCGAGCTGGACCCGAGCGCGACAGGCCTGCCGATGGCCTATGTGGGCCGGCGCGTGCTGCAGCAGAGGAGCTTCGGGGGAGCGCATCGCGCGCTGAGCGAGGTCGAGCACGCCTCCGGCCAGAACTACCTGCTCGGTGCGCCGGGCCGCCTCGCGTCGTTCGAATGCTCGGGCCGGAACGCGATCGAATGGAAGGGCGAGCACGGGACCGCCGGGCCGATCCTGCACACCAATCATCCGCTCGCGAGCCGCGACACGAGGATGTTCACCGAGATGTCCAAGGCCAGGAGCGGAGACCGGCCGAGCTCGACCACCGAAGGCCGCTATAGCGGGCTGAAGCGCTCGGTCGCGACGGCGAACGGCCCGCTCGGCGTCGATAAGATCAAGGAGGCGCTCAAGCAGAAGGAGCCAGAGGCGCCGATCTCGCGCACCGGCGGCACCGCGGGCTCGAATCCGATCGGCTACACCGTCGGCTGCACGATCTACGAGCACTCGGCCGATCCGGTGCTGCACCTGGCGGCCGGCCCGCCCTGTTCCACCGAGTTCCGGGAATTCCGCCCTTAAGACGATCGGGCTGCGACAGTCGCTGTCAACGAAATCGAGGAGGAGCGCACATGCGCAAGGTCGACGACATCAAGTTCGGCTGCACCGGCGGCGGGGCCATCCACCAGGACACCTATATGCCGCCGCCGCGCGAGAAGGTGAAGATGGTCGCGGAGGCCAAGGTCTTCGACTACATCGACAAGACGCCGCCTCTCGAAGAGCTCGAGGAATACGCCAAGGCGAGCCAGGAATTCGGACTGCCGATCCTCTCCTGCGGCTGGTTCTACACGCTGGGCCGAGACGAGAAGCTGGCCGAGCGCAACCTCTATTTCGCGCGCGAGCTGGGGTCCGTCGTCCACAACACCCAGGTCATGACCAACAACGTCGACGGGCGCCCTGTCACCGACCAGGAGGTCGCCGACTTCTACTGCAGGATCGTCGACTTCGGCGGCAAGATGGGCGTCACGCCCTGCCTCGAGGTCCACGTCAACATGTGGTCGGAGCATGTCGGCCGCGTCGAGAAGGTGGCGCAGCTGGTCAAGATGCGCGGCATCCCCTTCTACATGACGCTCGACCACTCCCACGTGATCTTCAAGATCGACAATCCGCGGGAGCAGGAAGTCCAGAACATGAAGGCCGACATCGATGCCGGCATCCTGGAGCTGCATCCGGACAAGCCCGGCAACGTCACCTCGGCCTGGATCGGCAACAACTACGTCAAGCTCATGCACGCGCGCGCCGCGGTGCCGAACAACCCGATCAACGTCTGGGGCAAGCACCCCGACGGGCGCGTCGGCCGTGGCATCCAGTATCCGTTCATCAAGCCGAAGCCCGGCGAGTGGCATACGGAATGGGACGAGAAGAAGCTGGAGCCGTGGAAGCAGGTGGTGCGCAACCTGCTGACGCACCACGCCACCAATCCGAAGAGCCCGCTGGGATTCATCTCCTGCGAATTCATCCCGCCGCCCGACTACGGCGGCGGCGCCAAGTACTCGATCTTCGAGCAGAACATCGAGTGCGCGAAGTGGATGCGGCAGCTGTGGAAGGACACGCTCCAGAAGGCGGCCGCCTGACGCATCTCCGTACCGCGTTATCCGCATAGCCGGAACGAAGCCGAACGCCTGTCGTTGATCGCCGCGGGGGATCAACGACAGGAGTTCCCATGCACGCGAAATTCACGCTCCCGGCGGCCGCGGCGACGCTCATGCTCGGCGGAGCGGCGTTCGCCATGCCGGCCGTGGTGACGGCGGATCTCGCGCTCCGTGCCGGTCCCGGCCCGGCGCATCCGATCATCGCCACCCTCGACCGCAACGCCATCGTCGAGCTCGAAGGCTGCATCGACGGCGGCACCTGGTGCCGGGTGACGACGAACGGCGTCACCGGCTGGACCTATTCGGCCTATCTCGGCCAGCAGATCCAGAACCGTGTCGTGGTGCTGCCCGAGGCGCGCACGACGGTGCAGGTGCCGACCGTCATCTATCAGGAACAGCGGGCGGCAACGGTAGCCCCGAATGCGCCAGTGATCGTCGAAGAGACGATCACACCGGCGAATCAGACGCTGGGCACGCTCAAGGTCGGCAGCATCGTCGAGCCGCCGACCGAGGTCCGCACCTACGTCACCACGAACAAGATCGAGCCGATCTATCTTCAGGGCGAGGTCGTCGTCGGTGCGACTCTGCCGCAGTCGACCACGGTCTATGAAGTGCCTCGATACGAGTATCGCTATGCGGTGGTGAACGGCCGCACCGTCCTGGTCGAGCCCAGCACCAATCGCATCGTCTACGTGTATCGCTGACGCATGAGCGTACCGAGGTGGGGTGACCGCCGGGGCTCAGCTCCGGCGGTGTCGTTTTGCGAGGTGCGCAGACACCCCACTTGCTCGAGGCGTTCCAGTTCGCAGTTTCTCTCCGGCGAACGTCACAGACGCGACGCGAATAGTCACCGCACGGACGTTTCTCCGTCGCCATGTTTCCTGGTGGAGGCGGCCGTCCCCTCGACCTCCGCACACTTCCAACTGCATGGAGACGTTTCGCCATGACGAGGACATCATTGAAGGCCTTTGCCATCGCGACCGCATTGCTCGCGGGGACAGGCGCCGCGGTCGTCGCACAGACTTCTTCCACCATCGGCGTCGGCGGCTCGACCGCGGGTTCCGGCTCGACCAGCACGGTGCTTGGCACCGGCGGATCGGCAGCGGGCTCGGGCACGAGCGCCGGCTCGGCCTCGACCCTCGGCCTTGGCGGCGCCACTGCCGGCAGCGGGACGACGAGCACCACGCTCGGCACCGGCGGCTCGGCCGCGGGCACGGGCACGAGTGCCGGCTCGGCTTCGACCCTCGGCCTCGGCGGCGCCACTGCCGGCGGCGGCTCCACCAGCACCACGCTCGGCACGGGCGGATCGGCGGCCGGAACGGGCACGAGCGCCGGGACGGCATCGACTCTCGGCACCGGCGGCTCCACTGCCGGCAAGGGATCGACGAGCACCGTTCTCGGTACCGGCGGTTCGGCCGCAGGCACCATGCCGCAGAAGGCGCAACGTCCGACCGAGGACGAGTTCAAAGGCAAGGGCAAGGCGAAGGGTCGGTACAAGCACTCCGACTGACGTCACATCGGCGGTTCCGCCGGTCTCCGGCGGAACCGCGTCCTTCCGGAGAACGCAACCATGAAGACAGCACTCCTATTGGCGCTCGCCGCCGCGATTCCGGTCGCGTCGGCCCAGGCCCAGGACAGCAGCGCGAAGGCGGCTCCCTGCGTCGTCACGCAGAAGAGCGGCGGAGCGGGCACATCGAGCGCGCTCTCCGCGAGCGCCAGCGCCGGCAGCTCGCATAGCAGCGTCACGGTCGGCGGCGGTCATGCGAGCGGCTCGGCAAGCGTCGGCGGTTCGGCGCCGACCAGCGCCGACATCGGCCGCACCCGTGTCGAAGTGCAACCCGGCGCGTCGGTCACCGTCCATTCCTCGGCGAGCGGCTCGGGTTCCGTCGCCGTCGGCGCCGTGTCCGACGGGCAGGTGATGACGCTCAGCAGCGGCAACGGATGCGTGGTCACGATCGAGCCACGCGGATAAAGGAGTTTCAGACATGACGAAGTTGATGCCAATCGCTCTCGCCCTCGGCCTCGTCGCCTCGGCCCCGGCCTGGGCGCAAGGCCAAGGTCACAAGGGCATGACCAACACGATGCCGAAGTCGTCGAGCAGCCTGGCGACGGGCGCGACGGCCGGCGCGACCAATCCGAACCAGGCGATGGGCTCCGCCACGGGCGGCACCGGCGGCAGCGCCGCTGCCGGCACCACCTCCGCCACGACGCTCGGCCTCGGTGCCGTCAGCAACGCGCCAAGCGGCAGCTCGTCGGCGCTCGGAACCGGCGGCAGCGCCGCAACGGCCGAAGGCGGACGCGTCGATAGCCGCAGCAAGATCACCGGCAACGATACGAACGCCCAATCGAAGGCGATGGCCAACGAGGGCGCCGGCGAGTGGAGCAAGTCGAAGACCAAGACGAAGATCCACGGGGATCAGATCGACTCGCGCACGAAGAGCATGTCGCACCTGCCCGGCGGTCCGCCGAGCAAGTCCACCACCCGCCTGCAGTCGGCCGTGCCGACGACGCCCTGACGCTGAGGCCTGCGGCCGTCGCTCAAGCGCGGCGGCCGTAGACCCCGGCGCCGATCAGCACGACGCCGACGAGAAGCGCGCCGCCCGCCGCGATCGGCGGGATCGAGTAGGTCTTGTGCTCAGTCGCCTGGAGCTTGAGGTCGCCGATGCGCGCCACCTCCTTGGTCTCCGCGGTCGTGAAATACGGAATCGCGAGGCCGATCAGGCCGATCAGCACCAGGATCGCGCCGATCATGGTCATGCCGTTTTTCGCCATGGGAACTCTCCGATACTTGCGCCGCCGAGAACCGGCCGCGCGGGGGACGTCATTCCCGATGAACGCCCAGTGAGCCTCAGGGTTGCTGAATACCGCGGCCCACCGTGGAGCGCGCCAGCGCGAAAGTCGCCTGCGGGATAGCGTTTCCAGAGTCTTTCGCCGCTGCACCCCACATCTGGTCGGCGATTCCGCGCTGGTTCTCCCCTCAACGTTTCGTCTGGCGACGGGCAGGGTTTCACGGCACGTCCGGGCTCTGCCAGGATGGGTGGAATGAAAGGTTTCAGCGGATCAGGGAGACGCATCCGGTGAACGAAACCAGCCAGGACAATTCGGTCTGGGAGTCCATCCCGGTCGGCGACGACCTCGGGGTCATGGACTACGTCATGACCGAGAAGATGATCGCGGACTATCGCGAGGTGGTCGGCAACCCGACCGCCGCGTACCCCACCGTCGCCGCGCGCCACCCGGCAAACCTGTTCTATCGTAAGTACCGGAGCGTGATGCGCGTGCCCAACACGGGGCACGACTCCCAGTTCTTCAACCCGCCGATCGCCGGCAAGCGGATCTTCGTGAAGGCGCATGTCGCCGACAAGTACATCAGGCGCGAGAAGACCTACCTGATCATCGAGGCGACCGCGACCGACGAGGACGGCCGCCTGATCGAGATCAGCCGCCTGGTCGGCCTCGCCCGCCCGACGACACGCCCGGCGCTCGCCGACGTCGCGAGCAAGTGGGAGAAGAAGTGATGGCCGCGACGCTCAAGGTCGGCGACAAGCTCGATAGCTTCACGCGCGAGATCGAGGAACAGAAGATGATTCTGTTCGAGCGCGTGGTCTGGGACCGCGGCTCCAACTCGCACAGCGATCCAGAGGCCGCCAAGCGCGACGGCATGTCGAAGATGATCGCCTCGGGCCAGAACCAGATGGCCTTCTACCACGAGCTGCTGGAGAAGAACTTCGGCGATGCCTGGGTCTATGGCGGCAAGATCTCGGCTCGCTACATCCACCCGGTCTATGTCGGCGACAAGCTGACGCCGCACGGGCTGGTCACCGAGGTCGGCGAGGAGAACGGCAAGCCGCGCGTGACGATCCAGCTCTGGGTCGAGAAGCAGGACGGCACCAAGTCGTCCGTCGGCACCGCCTGGGCCGGTCAACCCTCGGACAAGCGCAGCTGGATCGGCGGAGGCAAGGCGTGAGCGGCCCTCTTACCGGCGTCCGCGTCCTCGAGCTGACTCATGCCTGGGCCGGTCCCTATTGCGGGATGATGCTGGGCGACATGGGTGCCGAGGTGCTGAAGATCGAGAGCCCCCGCCAGGAGCCCGAGGCGCGCGGCGGCTACCCTTACGTCGGCGGCGAGAGCGTCATCTTCATGATGCTCCATCGCAACAAGAAGAGCGTCACGCTCGACCTCAAGCAGAAGGTGGGCAAGGAGATCTTCTTCGATCTGGTCCGCACCTCGGACATCCTTATCCAGAACTTCCGCCCGGGCACGATGTCCAAGCTCGGCCTGACCTACAAGGCGCTGAAGGAGATCAACCCGGCGCTGATCTACGCGTCCCTCTCCGGCTACGGCAACACCGGGCCGAAGGCCGACTATCCGGGCGTCAACATGATCGCGCTCGCCGCCAGCGGCCTCGCCGCGACCACGATCATGGACGGCCGCCCGCCGGTGCCGATGGGCTACGCGCTCTGCGACGTCGTCGGCTCGATGTGGACCGCCTACGGCATCATGGCCGCCTATTCGCGGCGCCTGAAGACCGGGCGCGGACAGGAAGTCGACATGTCCCTGCTGGAGGCGGGCCTGTCGCTGATGTACAGCCCGCTCGCGGCCTACGACCACGTCAAGGGCGGCAGCAAGGCGAACCGCCACGACGGCAATGCGCCGTCCGGCTTCTTTCTCTGCTCCGACCAGACCTACGTCTCGATCTTCGCCAGCTACCCCGCGCTCTGGGATCGCTTCGTCGAGGCGATGGGGCTTCAGCACCTGGCCCAGGACCCGCGCTTCGTTTCCCGCGAGAAGCGGACGTCGAACGCCAAGGAGCTGCACGCGATCCTGGACGAGATCTTCATCACCAAGCCGGCCGACCACTGGGTCGAGGTCATGCTGAAGGCCGGCGTTCCCGCTTCCCCGGTCAACGACGTCGGCCGCATGACGAAGGACGACCAGGTGATCGCCCGCAACATGATCGTCGAGCAGGAGCACCCGACCGCGGGCAAGCTCCGCGTCATGGGCGTGCCGGTGAAGCTCTCCGAGACGCCGGGCGCGGTCGAGACGCCGGCGCCGCTGCTGGGCGAGCACACGGCGGAAGTCTTGAGGAAAATCGGCTACGGGGAAAAGCTGGAAAAGCTGAAGGCCGATGGCGTGATCTGACGACGAACAACGAAAGACGGAGGAAACCATGGGCGCGTCGAGCTTACTAAAGAGTGCCTTCTCCGCGGCCGCGATGGCCGCCGCACTTCTGGCGCCGGCGGCGGCTTCGGCGCAGGCCAACTATCCCGCCAAGGCGATCGAGCTGATGGTCGCCTTCGCTCCGGGCGGCGGCGTCGACCTGTTCGGGCGCACCGTCGCCAAGGTGCTTAACGAGGAGAAGATCGTCACCCAGCGCATCCAGGTATTCAACAAGCCGGGTGCCGGCGGCGAGCTCGGGATGGCCGAGATGGCGGGGCCGCGCAAGAACGACAACTACAGCCTCTCCGCCTTCGCGCTGCACGTGATCTATACGCCGCTGACGCTGGGCACGCCGAACTCCTACAAGACGCTCACGCCGATCGCGAAGATCTTCTCCGAGTACCAGATGATGGTCGTGCGCGCCGAGTCGCCGATCAAGAGCCTCAAGGACGTCGAGGCGGCGCTGAAGAAGGACGTCGGCAGCCTCCGCTTCGGCGGTGCCAGCCTCGGCAACTCCGACCACATCGTCGTCGCCAAGTTCGCTCAGGTCATCGGCGGCGATCCGACCAAGCTCACCTACATCGCCTATTCGGGCGGCGAGTCGAACCCGGCGATCCTCGGCGGGCATGTCGACGTCGGCATGGGCGGCCTCGACCTGATGGACCTGGTCAAGGCCGGCAAGATGCGAGCGCTCGCGATCAGCTCCGACAAGCGCCTCGGCGGCGACTTCAAGGACATCCCGACCTTCGTCGAGCAGGGCTACGACGTCGTCAATCAGAACTGGCGAGGAATCTTCGGGCCTCCCGGCATGTCGCCCGACGTCGTCAAGTTCTGGCGCGGCGCCTTCACCAGGATGGTCGAGACGCCGTCGTGGAAGGCCGAGCTGGAAAAGAACCAGTGGGCCAACTCGCTCGAGACCGACGGCTTCGTCGCCTCGCTCGACAAGGAATACGACTCCTCGAAGAAGCTCCTGGGCCAGCTCGGGCTGCTCAAGTGAGCACCGATCCGTCGTCGAGAGGGCCGACCGACCGGCTGGTCGAGACGGCCTTCGCTCTCTTCTTCGTCGTCTTCTCGCTCCTGTTCATCTGGCAATCGACGCTGATTCCGGAGCCGCCGCGCAACATCTCGGTCGGCTCCGGCACCTTTCCGCTCATCGTCGGCTTGATCATGCTGGGCGTCTCGATCGTTCTTGCCTGGAAGCGCCTCCAGGACGTCGCGCCCGGCCTCTTCGGCCGCAGCTCGGGCGAGATACCCGCCGTGCCGCTCGAGGACGAAGACGATACCGGGATCCGCGACTGGCCCGCCGTCTGGGTCGTGCTGGGATCGTTCCTCGCGCTCATCGTCGTGCTCGAGCCGCTCGGCTTCGTCCTCACCTTCGCGCTCTTCCTGTTCGGGCTCTCGACGTTCTTCAGCCCGGGCCGCTGGGTGCGGAACCTCGTCACGGGGGGCGGCTTCTCGCTCTTCTTCTATTATCTGTTCACGCAGGTGCTGCTGCAGCCGCTGCCGAACGGCGTTCTCGCATCCCTGTTCTGACGATAGGCGACATCCGTGGAAAGCTTCACCGGCATCCTCTCCGGCTTCGCGATCGCGCTCCAGCCCTACTACCTGATGTGGGCGCTGGTCGGCACTGCGGTCGGCACAGCGATCGGTGTTCTGCCCGGCATCGGCCCGTCGCTCGCAATCTCGCTGCTGCTGCCGTTCACCTACCAGCTGGTCGACCCGGTCGGCGCCTTCATCCTGTTCGGCGGGATCTTCTACGGTGCCATGTATGGCGGCTCGACCACCTCGATCCTGATCAACACGCCGGGCGAGAGCTCCTCTGTCATCACCGCGATCGACGGCTACCAGATGGCGCGCAAGGGTCGCGCCGGCGCCGCGCTCGCCACCTCGGCGATCGGTTCCTTCGTCGCCGGCACCCTTGCCACCTTCCTGATGATGGTCCTGGCGCAGCCGCTGGTCGACATGGCGCTCAAGTTCGGGCCGGCCGAGTATTTCGCGGTCATGGTGCTGGCTCTGTGCTCGGTCACC
>CAZZLX010000028.1:0-15295 GCA_964655235.1 uncultured Rhizobium sp. | reverse complement strand
GCATCCTCGAGGATCTTGCCTGGCTCGGCCTCGACTGGGACGGCGAGGTCAGGCGCCAGTCAGAGCACATGGCCGAGTATCGCGCCGGGCTCGACCGGCTGGAGGCGAAGGGGCTTCTCTATCCGTGCTTCTGCACGCGTGCGGAGATCAGGGCCGAGATCGAGCGATCCGGCGCTGCCCCGCATGGTCCGGAGGGACCTCTCTATCCAGGAACCTGCCGTGGGCTCGGCGATGAAGAGCGCCGGGCGCAGATCGCGGCCGGAAAGCCCCACGCGCTTCGCCTCGACATGCGGCGTGCATGCTCGGAGGTGGGACCGCTTCACTGGCATGACCGTCGCCACGGCGACCGCGTCGCCGCACCCAAACGCTTCGGCGACGTTGTGCTCGGCCGCAAGGAGACGCCGGCAAGCTATCACCTCGCGGTCACGCTCGACGACGCCCTGCAGGGCGTGACGCTGGTGACCCGCGGCGAGGATCTGCTGGAGGCGACCGACGTGCATCGCCTGCTGCAGGCGCTGTACGACCTGCCGACGCCGGGCTACGAGCATCACCCGCTGATCCTCGATGCCGAAGGACGCCGGCTCGCCAAGCGCGACAACGCGCCGACGCTGCAGTCGCTCCGGCAGGCAGGTCGCGACCCGGCCGAGGTCCGGGCGATGGCGGGAATGCCGGGCTAGATCCCCAGCACGCGCTTCATCAGGTCGAGCAGCTCGGCACGCCGGAACGGCTTCTGAAGGGCTTCGTCGGCGCCGAGCGATCGTGCCATGTCGAGGAAGTCCACGCCGCCTGACCTGCCACCGCCGGAGATCGCGATGATCTTGAGGTCCGGGCGATCGCGCTTCAGCGTCATGATCGTCTCGATGCCTTCCTTCTCGGGCATCAGGATATCCGTGATGACCAGCTGCGGGTCGACCTTGAGACAGAGCTCCAGGCCGGAACTGCCGTCGGCGGCCTCATGGACCTCGTAGCCGGCTGTCTCCAGCATCCGTACCAAGGTGCGGCGGACATCCTCGTCGTCGTCGATTAGAACGATCTTGGTCATCGGCGTCCTCTAGCGATCGCCGGTCGTCGCGTGGCAATGAGGGATAACAGTCGACGAAGTAGACGGATCACCGGGTGGCTCGGAGGTGCCGGCGTCGAGAACGAAAGTTGCTCGCTCGTGCATTACTGGGGGCATCGCGCCGCTTGTCGGACCGGTCCGCGGCGCCGCGACGGCTGCCGACCAGCCTGTCCCTCCCGCCGTCTCATCGAACCATGCGCTTGGCGCGCTGGTCAACCATACATAGTTTTTCAAAGCGACGTTTATTTTAAACGTTTTGTCAAAATCCCTGATGGAGTCCGTTTTTAAGCGCCTCGAAGTCCGGTTGTCCCGGCGCGATCAGCCCGTGTCGGATGAGAAAATCGATGATCACGAGGGGGCAATTGAACTTGAAGTGGCGGCTGGTCTGGATGATCGCCGCGGTCTCAACCGAAGATAGCAATAAAAACTCGGCAACCTCGCCATCCACCGGGCGCGGCACGAAGTCGCCCGGAAGCTCCAGGTCGAAGTAATGGAGGATGTGCCGGTTGAGCCCGTCGCTGGTCCAGTCCGGCTCGCTGGCCATCGTGTAGCTGACGGTCCCGACGAGCTCCGATCTGGCCGCGAGTGTGGGCGGGACGCCGGCCTCCTCGCCGCATTCCTTGATGACGGCCTCCATCGGCGACAGCCCGTCCGGCTGCAGGCCGGCGACGAAGTTGTCGAGCAGGCCCGGATGGGTACGCTTGGTCGGCGAGCGCCGGCCGATCCAGAAGTGAAGACCATCCGGCTTCCTGACGAAGCCGTTGACGTGGCATCCGGCGTTGCGGACGCCGAGGACCGACATCGCGCCGCGATCGAGCGCGGCGACGCGGCGGCCTTCGATCAGCAGGGCGATCCGCTCGCCCACGACCTGGCGCACGATGCCGTCGCCCTGGAGCCGCTCGACCGCCTCGGCGAGTGCCGCCGTCCGCGCCGCCGGATCGGCGTGGCGAGGATCGAGCGCGAGCTTCACATCGTCGACGAAAAGCCCGCTATACCCTGCCAGCACCGGACGGAGCTCTCGCCGCACATATCCCGCGATCTTCCCGTCGATCGACCACGGCACGAAGTCTTCCGGCGCATAGGTGTTGCAGCGCCGGATGTGGTCGAGGAACGCCATCAGCCGGCGCGATGGGCCCGCGACATCAGCACGCGCTCGACATGGACGAGCTGGGAGAGGCAACGCTGGATGTGCTCGGCCGCATCGGCGTCGAGACAATCGACCTGGAGGTCGATCTCGAGCTCGTCGTTGCCGGGGCCCGACAAGACGCCGTGGCATCGGCGCGGGAGGATGCCGCGCTTGACGAAGAGCTCCAGCACCCGCGGCAGCACGGAGACCTCGGCGCGGGCGAGAACCGAATAGCAGAAGGGAAGCGGCGCCTCGGGCGAGGCGGCGACGCGGTCATAAGCGACGGAAGTGGACACGGCACGGCTCCTGAAAACGGAATACCACGGACGAATGGCGACGGCCCGATCCCTCAGAGGATCGGGGTCGTAATTCGCTGGGTAATCCGCTGGGCGGTTGCCATGGCGGGAACCTACGTCCGGGCCTTGGAATCGTCAACTGGCGAGATGGCGCTCAACCGCGGCGGCGACGGCGTCGACGGGTATCGCCGTCATCTCATCGCTGCCGAAGCTCTGCGCCTCGATCAGCGTCAGCCTCGCGGCGAAAGGCGCGAACTTCGCCGCAGGCGTCGGGCCGAAAAGCGAAACCAGCGGGCAGTCACCGGCCGCCAGAAGGTGGCCGGTGCCGGCATCGTTGGCGACAGCGGCGCGAAGCCGGCGGGCGATGGCCAGCGACAGCGCCGGGTCGGCGCCGAGACTCGTCGCCTGGAACGGGAACAGCGCGGCGGGCAGCGCTGCCTTCAGTTCGGTGTGCCATTCGGTCTCGTCCGGACCCAGCAGAACGACCGGCGACCCGCATCGCCGGCCGAGTGCCACGAAACGGTCGAGAGGCCAGCACTTCCGGCGATCGCCTGCGCCGGGCGCAAGCCCGACATAGGCCGGCCCATCGGGCAGCAATGCCGCGGCCTGTCGCTCGAGGTCGGCACTCAGCGTCGCGCGCGCGCGGGCGGGCTCGATCGTGTGACCGCTCGCCGCCTCGATCAGGTCGAGCATCTGGCGGATCATCGAGGGCGGCTTGCCGCGCCTGGATGGCCGCGCGTCCGACAGCAGCCATCCGGCGGTGCCCGAGACGAAGTGGCCATGGGCAATGCGCTTGAGAACCAGCGAGGTCATGAACCGCCGCTGCGTGTCGAGGATTAGGTCGAACCGGCGGTCGGGGAGGGGGCGGCGAAGCAGTTCGCCTGCCGCAAGGCCGATGCCGGCGTTCTGGATCACCTCATCAACGAGGCCGAAGACGAGAGGCGACAGCCGGCCCGCATAGACCGTCTCGCCCTTGCCGGCGAGCCAGGTCACGCGGGCTTCGGGCCATGTCGAGCGCAGGGCCCGCACGAAGGGGAGCTTCATCAAGCCGTCGCCGAAGCGATCGAGGCCGACATAGACGAGGATGCTTTCCGGCGACCGGATCATGCGCAGCCTCTGTAGCCGCGGCCGGACCGCCTTGCAACTCGTATATCACTCGTATATCAGTTGGAGAAACCTCAGGAGGGACCCATGGGCGTTTCCTGGACCGGCGTCTTCCCCGCGGCGACCACGCAGTTCGACAGCAGCTTCAAGATCGACTTCGACGCTACCCGCAAGGTCATGTCGGCGCTGATCGACGATGGCGTCAACGGGCTCATCGTCTGCGGCTCGGTCGGCGAGAACACTGCGCTCAGGGCGGACGAGAAGCGCGAGATGCTGAAGCTCGCGAAGGACGTCTCGCGCGGCCGCGTGCCGATCGTCTCCGGCGTCGCCGAGTACACGACCGAGCTCTCCTGCGAATACGCGCGCGATGCCCAGAAGATCGGCATCGACGGGCTGATGGCGATGCCGCCGATGGTCTATTCGGCGAAGCCGAACGAGCTGATCGCGCATTTCGGCGCGCTCAGCCGCGCCAGCGATCTTCCGATCATGCTCTACAACAACCCACCGGCCTACGGTAACGACCTGAAGCCCGAGATCGTCCACAGGCTCTCGGAGTTCAAGACGATCGCCGCGATCAAGGAGTCCTCGGGCGATACGCGTCGCTTCGTCGATCTCCAGAATCTGTGCGGTGACCGCTTCACGCTGTTCTGCGGCCTCGACGACGTCGTGCTCGAAGCGATCATGCTGGGCGCGGTCGGCTGGGTCTCGGGACTCTCCAACGTGTTCCCGAAAGAGTCGAACGAACTCTTCGCGCTTGCCCGCGCCGGCCGCTACGACGAGGCGATGTCGATCTACCGCTGGTTCATGCCGCTGCTGCATCTCGATGCGCGCGCCGATCTTGTCCAGTGCATCAAGCTCTGCGAGTCGATGGCCGGCCGCGGTGCCGAGCGCACGCGTCCGCCGCGCCTCGCGCTCGAAGGCGCGGAGCGCAAACAGGTCGAGGATGCGATGCGGAAGGCGCTGGCGACCAAGCCGAACCTGGCTAAGGCCGCCTAAGGGGAGTCCTCAAGTGACTGCCGTCCGACGACCGCGCGAGGAGCCGGCGGCGCCTTCGCCGACGCTCGCCTCGCAGGCGTATCAGCGGCTCGAGGAGCTGATCGTCACCGCACGGCTGAAACCTGGGACCGTCGTCTCCGAGATCGGGCTCGCGAAGCAGCTCGGTATCGGCCGCATGCCGATCCGCGAGGCGATCAAGCGGCTCGATGCCGAAGGGCTGCTCGTCGTCCTGCCGCAACGGGGCGTGCTGGTGAGCCCGATCGACGGAGGGCAGTTCCGGCTGCAGCTCGAGACGCGTCGCCCGATCGACCGGCTTCTGGCCGAATGTGCGGCAAGGAGGGCGACGCGGAGCGAGCGCGAGGAACTGAAAGTTCTGGCGAAGGGGATTCTCGCCGCCGCCGGTTGCGGTGATGTCGAGGCGTTCCTCGCGGCCGACCGCGCTTTCGATCAGCTGATCGCTACCGCTTCGCGAAATCCGTTCACGGCGCGCGCCGCCGCCCAGCTGCACGCGCATTCGCGACGCTTCTGGCATGCCTATCGCGACCGCGACGATCTTCCGGCGTCGGCGGAGCGGCACGCGGATCTCATGCGTGCCGTCGCCGATGGCGGTGCCGAAGCGGCGGCAGCCGCCTCCGATCGCCTGATCGACTATCTCGACGCCTTCGCCCAGGCGGCTTTCGGGCAGAGTTGATGGAGATCGGCCTTACCGAGGCGGTTCTCGTCGGCATCGCATTCATTGCGGCGTTCGGCGCCGCGACGCTCGGCTCGACCGGAGGCCTGCTGCTCGCCGTCATGGCGACCGTGATGCCGGCGCCGCTCGCGGTTCCCGCCCATGCGGCGATCGAAGGCGTGCGCTACGGGATGGGCTGGTCCGGGTTCCGCAAGGCCTTCAGCCCCCAGATCGTGATCGCGATCGGCTTCGGGTCCTTCCTCGGGATCGGGCTGGCGGCTTCATTCGCGCCGGCGGTGCCGTCGCATGCGCAGGCGATCCTGCTAGGCTCCTTCCTGTTCTGGGCGTGCTGGTGGCCGGCGCCGGAGCCGGGAAAGCGCTTCCCCTACCGTCTGCCCCTGATCGGCGGCGTCACGGGCGCCTGTTCGGTTTTTCTCGGTGAAACCAGTCCACTCTTGCGCCCCTTCATTGCGGACGAGCCGGTCGACCCGGCCCTCGTGCCCGGCACGTCGGCCGCAGTCTCTGCCGTCCAGCACGGGTTCAAGGTCCTCGCTTTCGCGATGATCGGCGTCGACTACCTGTCGATGCTTCCGATCCTGGCGGCGATGATCTTCGCGACCTTTGCCGGCGTCCTGGTCGCCGAACGTCTTCGCCTGCGTTTCCCCCTCGGGCTTGCGAGTCTCGCGATCCGGCTCGTGGTCAGCGTGCTTGCGATCCGGCTCGTCGCGCACGCCGCCGGATGGCTCTGATGGTCCGGGACCGGATGGAGATCGTCGAAGGCGACATCACGACGCTCGATGTCGATGCGATCGTGAATGCGGCCAACGAGTCCTTGCTGGGCGGAGGCGGCGTAGACGGCGCGATCCACCGCGCCGCGGGTCCGGAACTGCTCGCGGAATGCCGGTCCCTCGGCGGGTGCGACACGGGCGATGCCAAGATCACGCGCGGCTATCGCCTGAAGGCCCGCCACGTGGTCCATACGGTCGGCCCCGTCTGGCACGGCGGCGCTCAGGGCGAGCCTGAGAAGCTTGCAAGCTGCTACAGGCGCTCGCTTCGGCTGGCGGCGTCGGCGGGCCTTGCCTCCATAGCCTTCCCGGCAATCTCGACCGGCGTGTACGGATATCCCCTGGAACCTGCGACGCGCACTGCACTGATGACGGTCGCGAACGAACTGCCCACGGTGCCGGGCATCCGACGGGTCGTCTTCTGCTGCTTCGGCGACGCGGCTTCCCTTGCGTACCGAAGGTTGTTCGCGACGCTTCCGGCCTGATACGTCATCGTGTATACCGGTGGTTGTGGAGAGAGACGTGTCAGGAACCGGTCCTCAGACTGAAGCCAGCCGAGAGGCGTCCGGCTTTCGAGTTGCGCTCCTGGTGCTGGCCGCGTCGTTCGTCTTCGCGTTGTTCGGCCGCGGCATCGCGGAGTCGCTGACCGTCTTCATCCTGCCGCTGGAAGACGAGTTCGATGGCTCGCGCGCAGCGATCACCTCCATTTTCTCGGCATCCATCATCGTGTCGGGCCTGGGCGGGCCTTGGATGGGACTCGTCTCCGATCGGCTCGGATCGCGGGTCTTCTATGTCGGCGGGATCTCGCTCCTGGCCGCTGGCTGCCTGCTTGCCGCGGAAGCCGCCGCGGTCTGGCAGCTGATCGTCGTTCTCGGCATCGGCCTCGGGCTCTCGTCGGCCTGTCTCGGGATGGCCGGGCAGACGCCTCTCATCCGCCGGTGGTTTCCGGGACGTACCGGAACCGCGATCGGCGTCATCGGCAGCGCGACCGGCCTCGGTATCCTGATATTCGCACCGCTGGCCGAGGTCCTGATCCAGACCCATGGCTGGCGCGAGGCTTATCGGACCTTCGGGCTCCTCGCTGGCGCTCTTGCGCTGGTCGCGCTCGTACTTCCATGGCGGCGCCTCGAGGCGGGGCTGCACGGAACCGCGGACGTGCGTGGCCGCGCCGACGGAGCCCGTCTCTCTCACGTGATCGGCGACCCCGTTCTTTGGGGCATCTTCGCGGCCTATTTCATCACGTCGCTCGGCTCCCTCATGCTGCAGCCTCAGCTCGCGGCCTACTTCGTCCATGTCGGCTACGAGCCTCTGGTCGCCGCGACCTGGATCGGCTTCGGCGGTCTCGCGGGCTTCGCCGGAATGATCATCTTCGGCTGGCTCGGCGATCGCCTGGGCACGTCCATGGCGATCCTCATCAGCTACCTTCTGACCGTGACGGGCGTCGCCGCGCTCGCGGCGATGATGTGGACGTCGGCGTCGTGGCTGATGCCGGTCTATGTCCTGACCTTTGCGCTGACGTTCGGGTCGCGCGGACCGCTGGTGATGAGCATGGCGTCGAAGCGCTGGTCCGGCAGCGTGCTCGGCCGCGTTACCGGCATCCTGCTGGCGGCGATCGGCTTCGGCGGCGGTATCGGCGCGTGGCTCGGCGGGCACCTGCAGGACGACAGGGGCTATGGACCGGTTTTCGCTACTGCGGGGATCGCCCTCGCGTTGGGGGCAGTCGCCTGGTGGCTCGTTTTTCGCGCTTTGGCGCCCGGCCGAGCGGCGTTCACGGCCCGTTCGGCGGATCCGGCCGACGCCGAGTGATTTTTCCGGCAGGCCGGAAACGTTAGGCGGACGAATAGATTGTGCCGTTAACGCGCCTCTCCCGCCCTCCGCATGCCTCTAATTCTCCCCCTAAATCGTTGACCAGCTTGATTCTCGGCTGGCAACATCGCGTCGAAAGGGTGGTGGGATGCGTCGACCGGACATCGATTCCGGGCAGCTGCGCGATGAGATGCGCGAACTCGTCCGTCGCGCCGCCGAGCCCGCACGCGCGGGTGAAAGCGTCAAGGCGGCGATCTCGCGTGCCGCGCGCTACCTCGGTCTCACCTATGGCCGCTGCAAGCGCTACTGGTACGGCGAGATCGAAGTCCCGCCGGCCCACGAGGTCGACAGCATCCGAAGCCGCGTCGACTCTCGTCCGGGCGGCAAGCTCACCCTGGTTCCTACGGACGTCGCTCTCCGGCCGAGGCTCCCGATCCACGTCGTCTACGACGAGAACGGTCGTGTCTGGCCGGCCGGGTCGCACGAGTTCCGCGATCTCCTCGGTGCCAGCGCGGCGGCCGATTTCGACATGGCGAGCTTCGCTGTCCGCAACCTCGGGTGGATCGAGGTTCGGCACGAGCCCGGACGCGTCCATGTCCGGTTGGCGCCCCGCATGGCGCAGGCGAAGGCGCTCGACTCCCTTTACGACCTGCTTACCGCCCTGCCGACGCTCGCCGTCATCCTTCATGTCCGCAACGACCAGATCTGGGAGGAGGAGGCCTGTGCCTCCGGGCTCCACGCCGCGGAGCGGATCAGCGCGCTCGTCAGCAAGGTCGACCTGCTCGGGACCCAGCGCTTCGTCGCGCTCCGCCGGCCGCTGTCTGTCCTGTTCCGCGACAAGCCGTCCAATCTCGTCGACGTTCTCTACCGGACTCGCGAGCTCGATCAGGGCAACGACCTCGCCGCGCTGGTCAGCTTTGCCGAGTCCGATCCGACCGGAAAGACCGGCTTCGCAGTCGGAGTCGGCGCGCAGGGCCTGGGCCGGCGCAACGGCTGGAGCACCGGACATATCGGCCGCAACATCGTCTGCTACACGGACGAAGAGCGCCGCAGTCTGGTCGGGACCGATATCCGGAAAGGTCCCGACCGCGACTACGGAAGCTGGTGCCAGCTCGCCTATGATCGCGCCGAAGCCGCGGGAGAGCCCGTCGTCGAGGACGTCCGGGTCCTGATCCTGCAGCGGAAGGCGCCGCCGATGGAGCTTTGCTACCGGCGGCTCCTCTACCCGTTCAAGAACGCGAGCGGCAGGATCTTCGTCCTCTGCACGAGCGAGCCTACGCTGCCGCAGGCTGCCTGAAGTCGCTCGCGGCGAGATCCAGCATCTCGTCGCGCGTGAGCCAGAACATTCCCGAGGTCGGGACGACGCCGTAGTGGAGCCGCCACTCGATGTCGAAAGCCTCGTGCGCGTAGCCGAACCTGCCGACGACGCCGCGGTTGTAGAGTTCGTACCGCGAGAAGGTGAAGACGACTTCCGGCCACCACCGCGCGATGCCGACCGAGCGGTTGAGAGGCCCCATGATCCGCGACAGCTGGATGCCATTTTCGTCGGGACCTCGAAGATCCTTGCGTACCCAAAGCGTGCCGGAGGCGAATGACGGACCTCTGAGCAATTCGGCTTCGGCCGGTGGCCGGCAGTAGCATTCCGGCGTCACGAAGCGCGCCGGCTCGTCGTAGAAGAAGCGAAAGCTTCTCAGCTCCTCCGCCAAGCTTGACCCGGTGAAGTCGTAGTAGCGGCCGGCGACGGTCAGCGCGACGTCGCCTCGCTCGTCGATTCCGAGGATCCAGAAGCCGTTCTCTTCGTTCACCGTCGAATAGGCGGGATCGACATGCGGCATCAGCACCGTGCCTTCGCTTCGGTGCTCGTCGGCGATCGTCTTCAGCGCGCGGAAATCGGTCTGCGGGTAGAGCCGGACGCCGCGCTTCGCGGCGAGCTGGTCGAGACGAAGGACGTTCCGAGCGAGCACGCCGCCCGGATCGTGAATGGCTTCGAACCAGTCAGGAAGCCGTGTCGTCAGCTGTGGACGAGGTCCCGGAAGAGTGCCGTGCATGGCGGTCATGGCATATCCCCATATGTTGAGAAAAAATCCTCCTGCACGACCGTATATAGTGGAACGCCCCGACCTAAGGTCAGACGTGGTGGAACGGTTTTCCGGGATTCCGGAATCCTGACCGTCGAGGGTTGGAGGACCGGTTGGGGATCTTCCGAATGAACAAGAAGCAGATCGAAAAAGTGAACGGCAGCATCGGCCTGCCCCGCCCTCGGCTGATTGCGATCGGCGGCGAGGCGCTCGAGGCGGAGCCGGCGCGGAAGCAATACGGCGGGATCTCCGCAGCGCTGGACACTCTATTGGCGCGCGAATCAAAGGCGACCCGCGGTGCCCGTGGCCGAATCGGCTCGTCCGATTGCGAAGAGGCGCGGCGGCTATTGAAGATCGGTGGGCGCTTGCGCGAGCTCGCCGAGCAGTGCCTCGACCCGGCGGCGCCCGCGCTCGAACGCCTCGGCCGCACCGTCGAGCTCTCCGGCCGGCGTCGGCTGCTCTCGGTCGTCCCGAACGTTCAGCGCCCGAGCGGCGCCGTCTGACGCGTCAGCTAGAGCGTTTCGCCGCGCGCGAGCCGCGGCAGGTTGCCGACCGTTCCCATCGCGTGACGCATGAACAGGCGTTTCAATGCTGGCATGCGATCCACCGCGGCGAGGCCTAGGTCGCGGATCAGGCGAAGCGGGCCTAGATCGTTCGAGAAGAGGCGGTTGAGTCCGTCGGTCACGGCAAGCAGCGCCAGTGTGTCGACGTGCCGCCACGAGGCGTACCGGTCGAGCACGTCGGCCGCGCCGATGTCGAGTCCGAGACGATGCGCGTCGACCACGACCTCGGCCAGTGCGGCGACGTCGCGGATCGCTAGGTTCAGGCCCTGGCCTGCGAGCGGATGCATCGCGTGCGCCGCATCGCCGACCAACGCAAGGCGGTCGTCCGTGAAGCGCTCGGCGATCAACAGCCCGAGCGGGTAGGCCCAGCGCCGGCCGAAGACGCGAAGCGGTCCGAGCGCCTCGCCGAACCGGCGCGTCATCGCCTCCGAGAACGCGTCATCGTCGAGCGCCATCATCGAAGGCGCCACCTCGTTCCGTTCGGTCCACACGACCGATGAGTAGTCGCCCGGCAGTGGCAGCAATGCAAACGGCCCGACAGGCAGGAAGCGCTCGTGTGCGACGCCGTCATGCGGGCGGCTGAGCGCCACGGTGCAGACGATGGCGGTCTGGCCGTACCCCCATTCGATCGCGCGGATCCCGGCGGCGCGGCGGATCGGTGACCCGCGCCCGTCGGCCGCGATCGCGAGCCGTGCCTCGATCCGGCGTCCCTTGGACAGATGCGCGACGACGCCTCTTTTCCCGCGCTCGAGCTTCGTAACCGTCTCGGGCGCGACGAGCTTGAGATACGGCCGCCCGGCAAGGCCGCCAAGCAGCGCGCGCCGCACGAACCGCGACTCGACGATGTGGCCGAGCGGCTCGTTGCCGACTTCGCGATGGTCGTAATGGAGGAAAAGCAGCGACGGCCCATCGGTGACGCGGATATCGAGGATGGGGGCGGCGTTCGGCGCCATGTCCTGCCAGAGGCCGAGGCCCTCCAGAATCCGCCGCGATCCGTAGGAGATCGCGAAGGCGCGGCCGTCGAAAGCGTCGTTGGCGGCGATCGCCGGCTCCTCGCGGTCGACGACAGCGGTCTCGATCCCGGCGCTGGCCAACGCGTGCCCGAGCGAGAGTCCGACCAGCCCGCCGCCGATCACCACGATCTCGGATTTTTGCGTCTCCGTCATCGGATCCAAGTCTACTCGTCTCATGCCCGGGTGAGGAAGGCGATCGCGGCGTTGAGCTGCGCCATGCGCTGGTTGTCGCCGGTCGGGCTGTCCGGATGGAAGATGGTCGCCAGGGCGCGATAGCGTGTGCGGAGCTGGCGCTGATCAGGCGTGGACCAGGTGGGGAAGCCCAGCACGTAGAGGGCTTCCGAGCGCGAACGGATGTCGGCTTCCAAAGGCTCGAAGGACAAGGCCTGGACCGAGAGCATCAGGCGCTCAATCTCCTCGCGGTGGAGGACGTCCTTGTCGACGGCCCCGGCGGCCTCGAGACGCAACGATGTGCCGCCCTCGGCGAGATCGAGGGCAAGCTTGAGCGCGCGCCTTAGGTCCGGGACCGCGTGCTCGCCCGCGAGCCGGGCCTGCAGCCGGGGCTTCCGCCGCATCTTCCGGTCCTTCGATGGCCCGGTCTTGAGCCGTACGTCCTCGCGATCGGCGCCCGACGGCTCGCCCGGGTCGGTGACCGCGGCCAGCGTCGCCGGCGGCACCAGGAGTTGCACCGCGCGCACCAGGTCGGCGACGCTGACACCCTGCCGCTGCGCCAAGCCGGTCACCCGGTCGCGGAAAGCCGAGGGGCAAGGAATGGTATAGGATCGGCCGAGAGCCATGGATCGGGCGAAGCTACTGGCGCGCCGTCTCGCCATCAACCTGACGGCACTGGCATTTTTTCTCATCGCCGGGACCCAGGCCTGGGCTCGAGGCGAGAGCCTAGAGCAATTCGCCCGCTCGGCCGGGCTTCGCGACATCGCCGCCTTCGTCGAGACGATCGAGACACTGGACCGCGATCGTCGACTGCCGGCACGCTTCGTCACCAAGGATCAGGCTGAACGCTTGGGCTGGCGGCCGGGCATGGACCTTTCCAAGGTTGCGCCAGGGAAAAGCATCGGCGGCGACCGCTTCGGCAATCGCGAAGGCCTGCTGCCGACGGCGCCGGGTCGCCGCTTCTTCGAGGCCGACCTCGACTATGCCGGCGGGAGCCGGGGCGCAAAGCGGCTGGTGTGGAGCTCGGACGGACTCAGATGGGTGACCGTCGATCACTACAAGAGCTTCCGCGAGGTGCCGAAGTGAAGCGCTGCGTATTGGCGGGGCCGTATGCCGGGGTCGAGGCGGTCTATATGGATATCGCCCGGCAGCTCGATCTTCCGGGCCATTTCGGCGCCAACCTCGATGCGCTCTGGGACGCTTTGACCCGCAATGTCGCCGGGCCGGTGGAAATCGTCTGGCCGGAATTCTCCCACCATCGCCGGAGGCTGGGAGTAGCCGCCGATCGCCTTCTCAAGACGCTTCAGGATGTCGCGGCCGAAAGACCGGATGTGCGGGTGGTGATCGACCGGGCGAATGACTAGATTCAGGCCATGAACACCTTCTTCGTCGTGCTGATCGCCATTGCCATGGTCGCGACCCTCGGGGCGTTGCTGTTCGGGGTCGTCACCATGGCCCGCGGCGGCGAGGGCGCGGCCCAGCGCTCCAACAAGTTCATGCGCTATCGCGTGATCCTGCAGGCGGCAGCGATCGGGCTCTTCGCGCTCCTGATGCTGCTGACCAGGTAATGGTTCGGCTCACCCGGATCTACACCAAGGGCGGCGACAAGGGACGCACCTCTCTCGGCGGCGGCAAGCGCGTGCCGAAGCATGCGCTTCGCGTGGACGCCTACGGCACCGTCGACGAGGCCAATGCGGCGATCGGGCTTGCGCGGCTGCACTCCTCGAAAGCCGCCGATGCGATGCTGGGGCGCATCCAGAACGATCTCTTCGACCTCGGCGCCGATCTCTGCCGGCCAGGAACCGAAGGGCTTCGGGTCGTCGAAGCTCAGGTCGCGCGGCTCGAGGCCGAGATCGACGCAATGAACGCGGGGCTGAAGCCGCTCGAGTCCTTCGTGCTGCCCGGCGGCACGCCGTCTTCGGCCGCGCTCCATCTCGCGCGCACGATCGTCCGCCGCGCCGAGCGCGCGATCACGCGCCTTGCCGAGAAGGAAGACGTCTCTGGCGTGGCGATCCGCTACGCCAACCGGCTCTCCGATCATCTGTTCGTCCTGGCGCGCGCCGAGAACGATGGCGGTGCCAGGGACGTGCTCTGGGTTCCCGGCCAGAATCGGTAGAGCACCAAAGTTCAAGACCACGTGTTTTCGATGTGACCTGATGAGCGTCCGATGACGCTCGAGCAGGCCGCCGCCTTCTTCCTTTTCGCCTTCGTCGCCGCGATCACGCCGGGACCGAGCAACGTGCTGCTGACGGCGACCGGTGCTCAGGCCGGCTTCTGGCGCGGGCTTCCATGCGCCGTCGGGGTCTCGTCCGGCATGGGCTCGATGATGTTCCTGGCGGCTCTCGGCCTGGGATCGGTGCTGATCGGCCATCCCGACGTCATGACGGCGATCAGGTTCCTGGGAGCCGCCTTTCTGCTCTGGCTCGCCTGGAAGATCGCCATGTCGCCGGCCGGCGGCGGGGCGCCGACCGGGACGCCGACCGGATTCTTCGGCGCGGCGGCGCTCCAATGGGTCAACCCCAAGGCGTGGATGGTCTCGACCGGGGCGGTCGCCACGTATCTTCACGCCGACGGCGGAGCGGCCATCGTCCAGGCGGCACTTTTCGCTGGGGTCTTCGTCTCCGCGGCCTTCCCCTCGAACCTGGTTTGGCTCGGCTTCGGGGCTACCGCCCAGCGCCTCCTTCAGGACGAGCGGCGCGGCCGGATCTTCAACCTCGTCATGGGTGTCCTGCTCGCGGCCTCGGTCGTCGCCATCCTCCGCTGAAAACGGTTAACGGGGGGCCGGCCCCGCCGCTTGACGCGGTGCAGCATGGCGTCTACACCAGCCCATCCCTCCCTCAAATTATGTCGATGGGCACCTATGAAAGTGCTGGTCGCGGTCAAGCGGGTCGTCGACTACAACGTCAAGATCCGCGTCAAGGCCGACAAGTCGGGCGTCGAGACGGCGAACGTCAAGATGTCGATGAATCCATTCGATGAAATCGGCGTCGAGGAAGCGATCCGTCTCAAGGAAGCCGGCAAGGCGACCGAGGTCGTCGCGGTCTCGATCGGCGTAGCCCAGGCTCAGGAGACGATCCGCACCGCGCTCGCCATGGGCGCCGATCGCGGCATCCACGTCCAGACCGATGCCGAGTTGCAGCCGCTCGCCGTCGCCAAGCTCTTGAAAGCGGTGGTCGAGAAGGAGCAGCCGAAGCTGGTCATCCTCGGCAAGCAGGCGATCGACGACGACTGCAACCAGACCGGCCAGATGCTGGCGGCGCTCCTCGGATGGTCGCAGGGCACTTTCGCCTCCAAGATCGCGCCGGACGGCGACAGCATGACCGTGACCCGCGAGGTCGATGGCGGTCTCGAGACCGTGCAGCTGAAGCTGCCGGCGATCGTCACCACCGACCTTCGCCTCAACGAGCCGCGCTACGCGTCGCTTCCGAACATCATGAAGGCGAAGAAGAAGCCGATCGAGCAGCTGGCGCCCGACGCGCTCGGCGTCGATCCGGCGCCGCGCCTGGTGACCCTCAAGGTCGACGAGCCGTCCAAGCGCAAGTCCGGCGTCAAGGTCGGCTCGGTCGCCGAGCTGGTCGAGAAGCTGCGCACCGAAGCCAAGGTGATCCCATGAGCGTCCTCGTCCTC
>CAZZLX010000027.1:0-15348 GCA_964655235.1 uncultured Rhizobium sp. | reverse complement strand
ATGACGAGGTCCGGAAACTCTAAGCCCGGGCGGTCCGAAGATGGGTCTCAGAGCACGTCTCGAACAGACTCAATTCGCCGACGTGTGAAAATCGGGGAGCAGGTCATGACGACCAGCCGAAAAACCTACCAACTTGCATAAGATCGCCAGGCGGCCATTAGGTCGGTGGACGGACGCAGGGAAAATCTAAGCTCTCCCCCATAAGTTCCAGATACGAGGCCACGAATTCGAATGGCCTCCCGCTTCTAGCGCCGACGAACTGCGATATGGCCGATCCCAGTCAGAGCCAATCGATATGCAGTTGAATCGAACCGCGTCACATCGTCAACCGTCCGATAGAGGTTCTCAATAGCGATCGCCGCCGCATCCTTTTGAACAATCTTGCCATCCCTTGCCATCTGGGAAAGGATCGCGCTTACGCTCATTACAACCTGCTCTGCTCCTCCGAAATCGTCGAAGGCTCCAGCCGTAACCAAATACAGGATGCGGTCGAGAAGCTCGTCCGTCGGATCGAAGTCGAGACTCGCTGCTGCGATTTCTCGCGCCATATCCCGCGCTTCACCAGCAACGTCCTTGGCGACGTTCCTGAGCGCCCCAGCATCGCCACGACGAGCGGCATCGAGCAGGCTCTTCTCCATGCCCTTGAGCCTGATACCCGACGATAGTCTGTATCCATCTGCAGCCACCTGCATCAGGACGATATTAGCTGTCTGAAGTCTGGGTTCGCCCAGCCCGCGCAAGCGGCCGCTCGAATTGGTATCCGACATCGGCAGGTTTCGATGGCAAGCACTACATTCGAAAAGGCCAAAGTCCATCGTTGCCGCACCCGGCCGTATCTCCGACCGAGAAAGGGCTTCCATCGCGTTCTCAACCTGGAGGCTGAGACCAATGGCCCAGTTCTGAACATTAGAGTAGCCGCCCTTGCGCTTGACATAACTCGCATCGACGCGGAAGTGTGCGGGTTGGGCAGCGATGTAGGTATCAAGTTCAAATCGCAGACGCGGATGGCCGGCCCCGAGCAACCGGTGACTGAATTGCCTCGACTGGTCGCCCTGGTGGCACGAAAGGCAGAGAGTGCCCCGTGCCAAAGGATCGTGAGTTGGAAACATGCCCACCGCGACGTTGCTGGCTCGATAACCCGAGCCCGACACGTGCTGTCCCAACCAGTTCTCCGCGCCGCCGTGACAAGCTTCGCAGCCGACACCGTCGGCAATCGAGAACTGCCTGGACTGCTTTTCCAGTGCGACGTTGTCCGCATGGCAGTTTAAGCAGGAAGGAGACTGGGCCGGCGCAGAGATCCCAAGGTTTTTTGCAATCCTTTGGGCGCGCGGCGTAAGGAGAGACCGATACGAACGCGAATGCCGGTCCTGCGTCGACCAGATCGAGAACTCATTCTGCAAGACCATCGAGCCCATCCACGGGGTAGGCGACTGATGACACGTGCTCCCACCACAGGTCGTGGCGCCGAGATGCCTTGCTCCGTTGTAGAGGTTCAGTGACTCAGCCGACGCGGTGCGCGCCACCACCAGAAAAATCGCAGCCAGGACTACGCGGAACCGCATCAGAACTTCCGCCGAAACTCGACTCGGATTCCCAGAACGTCAGGCGCCGCATCCAAGAGGCCCCAAATGCCATCCATCCTGAAGATCCAGGCATTCGACAATGGCAGCTGATAACGAACGCCGAGCGCGTACTGATCCGCCTTGGCACTCCTGTCGTTCCGTGAATTTCCGCCCAGTACCTGGACCGTCGCAGCCTCGACGACGATCTGTTGATCGAGATTGAACAGATACTGAAGGCCGATGGCACCACCGAAGGTGTCATTGGCCGTGTCGTCGAGCTTAGGCGAGTTTGTGATCGGATCAGATTCGAATGTGATGCCGATGTTCTTTAAAAGCCCGCCGGCATCGCGTAGAAGGGACTGGGGTCGGTCATGCCCATAGAAAAAGTTCGCATACGGCACGAGTGTCGAGGGGAGCGAAGTGATCAGCGAGTTTTCCGAGATCAGGACGAAGCCATCGGCGGTTCTCGCAGACGCGTCCCCGCTTTGCCCCCAGTTGTAGATAAGGCGCATGCTGTTTGATAACCAGCCGCCATATCTACGGGTCAGTGCCACGGTGGTATTGTGGTAGCTGAAGTCGGCTCCATCCCGACTGTCCAAGGTCCGCCCGTATCCACCCTCAAGGTAGCCGCTCAGCGTGTCAGCGAAGACCGCCATGCCGAGGACTGACGCGCCACGGTCGAGTTTGCCCGCCGAGTTTTTTATCGCAGCAGAGGATACGTCTCCCTTACCCGCAAAAAACGTGATGTCGAAGTTCGAGATGTCAAGAAGGCGAGAGTTCTTGGCGGGAATCGAAACTGCCCCGCCTCTGAACGCGTCATCCACCCAGATGCCATTCTGGAAGACAAGCGGGATAAGGCCGACCGTCACGGGCAGATCCCAGCTCATGTAGTCGTTGGATAATCCCGCGGCAATGGCTCCCATATCTCCCTCGAAGAAGAGAGACGACGGCTTCCTGCTTAGGCGAAGCCGCTCCGGCTCCTGTCGATTTCGGTCAGGCCCAGCAAACTCGTAACGGGTGAACTCACCGCCGCCATCCAGAGGTCGAAGCAGCGCATGAAAACGCTCGGTGGCCGTCAGCTTTAAATCGACGTCGAGATTGAGCCTAGTGGCGACCTGCCCAATCTCCTTGGTGCCGCCATCGTTGTAGGCCGCGACCGTGCGAAGGTCGCCATAGACAAGCAATTGCGGAACGACAAGATTTTTTTCCCCTAGGAATGAATACGAAGGCCCCAGAGGCCCCTCTTGATAAAGCGGATGGCCGAGCTCAAGAAGCGGAGCAACGCGGGCAACAGCTTTCTTGCCGCCATAGATCTCGTACTGCGCTTTCGGGTCGTAGTCCTCGGGCGGGTAGCTCGGATCGGGCCCAAAACGATCGAGAACGACCGAAACAGGCCGCGCCTCGCGGGACATATGCGGCGCCTCATGATGATGATCCGCCCCCTCGGCCGCCGGACGCGGCAGATCGGCAGGACGCCTCGGCACCTGCGCCGTCGCCGACCCGCTGACGAGCGAGTTGGAAACCATCAACCCGACGAGGAGGGGCACGTGCAGAAGCCGCATTCAGCGTACCTCGAACTCGACGGCCTGAGGATGCATATCAATCATCCATTCGTTGATCGAGCGCTCCATGTCCCGGGTCGCTCCCGCGAACCGCATGAAGTAGATCGGCTCCGCGCGACTGCGTAGCCTACTCTGGAGAATGTACTTGCCGCTTTTGCTGAAAGCGGCCGCCGGAATCGTATATACAGCGTTACGGGAGCCCAGGGGCGGAAGGCTTCGACCTTCCATGCGCACGAACGGCGGATGATTGAGAACCGAGGTCGGTTGCCCCGCCGGACGCAGCATTGGCAATTGATCTACGTCGAAGTTGACCGGGAGATACATCTCACGATCGGTCCCCTTGACGTTGGTCGTAAGGAACTTGGTTTGAAGATTGAATAGCTGATCGTCGTGCTTGATTTTTCCTTTCGCAACCTCAAGCGAATGCAGGTCGGCCATGTCTCCGTTTGCATCCACATAGCCGCTTTCCCAGACGCGGCGACCATCGGGATCGATTAGCACGACGTTGAACCAGATTTCGGGCTGCGCGCCCAATGATCCGGACGGCAGATTGTGTCCATCGTCCGTATTCGTGATCCGGTAGTGAAGGTTCAGTGAACGGCCCGTCTGTGGCGTCGACGCGAAGAATGGACCGTCGACGCGGCTTCCATTCTCCATGACTTCCTTTCGCGACGTACGCTTGACCTCTAGCAGTGCCAAGTTCTGATCGATGACGAACCTGGCTGCGACTCGATCATCCTTCCGTTGCCACGGCTCAGGGAACTCGGGTCGCGGGGCCTGGCCACGATCAACCTTCGCCTCCCAATCCGGGTCGCCCCATGGGGCGCGATAGTTGAATTTCAGCCAGTCTTGGATCGACCACCGAAGGGCCCGCTGATTGAATGGAAACAAGCCAGGATGCGCGATCGGATAACCAGGGCCGTAGAATAAGTGATTGGAGTGCTTTGCCTTGCCGTCCCCGACGACGCGGCCATTGACGATGGCGATGGGATACTGCTCGTAGCCCTTTGCCTCACCGGGAACCTTGCCCATGTGGCAGTCTTGGCAGGTGACGCCGCGTGCGGCCGCAGGAGAAGCACGATACTGCTCCCAGACGACCTCGAGCTTGATGCCCAGGTTGACCTGGACCTGATGGCACGAGACGCAGAACTCCGATCGCCCTATCTGCTCGAACTTGATCGCCCCGAGATGGATGCGGGTGCCCTTTTCACCAGGCTCGCGGGCAACACGGTAGAATTCCGGATCTTGCAGGACGCTGGCCAACCCGTCTCCCTTCGCAACGCCAGCCCCATAGACCGGCTGGCTGATGTCTCCGGGATTGACGGTGCGCTCGCCGTTGACCTTGCCGAACTCCCGATCAATGCGGTGGCACGTGACACAAGTTACGCCTTCACGAGCGATCGGCGAGCGTTCCCAGAGCGGTGCCTGGCGGCGCTCGCCGCGTTGCGTCCCGATCTGCTGGTGACAGCGGACACAAAACGATCCCATCGTGCCGCTGGTCAGGTCATTCGCCGCCTGCTCGAACTTGTGAAACATCGGCGAGATGGACGCGTAGGCATGATTGGACGCGGCCCACTCCGAAAACACCCGCGGGTGGCAGCTCGCGCATGCCGTCGCAGATGGAAAGTCCGACTCGGAAAAAACCTTCGCGTGCGGATCCTCGGCCTTGGCAGCACCACAATAAAGTCCGCCAACGACAATCAAAGCGCATACCAGCAGGCAACCTGCCTTCATCAACCCGCCCCAAGGCGCGTGCGACTGAGTCAAACGATCTGCCTTGGGCTTAGAGGATCGCCAGCGCCAGGGCGAGCCCAGTGATGAATTGAGAGGATTGTTCGTCATCATTCCCGCCATCATCAGAGCCGTCTCAGCGATCCCAAGCCGGCGGTCCTCATGCGTCTATCGACTTACGCTCCCAGGAAGGAGAGTTGGCATTGCCCCCTTCACGCCAGGTAGTCGTGCAAGATACGGCCGAACGGCAGCGTGAGGTCCGCGATGAAGTGACGGCCGCCCATGATCCGCTTGATCGGCAGGTCCGCAACGGGCGCATTGACGTGAGGTATCAGATGAAGCCGCGCAGGTCCGGTCCACGAACCCCTGACGGTTACATCGGCAAGATTGTAGGCAACCAACTGAGCGATCTTGGGAGTGCCATCGACATCCGGGATAAGCTTGAGGTTGACCTGAGTTTTCGTCAGCGCCGACAGCGTCTTGCCCGGATCACGCGCGAGTGACTCATGCTTGTAGGCCATCGATCCCATCGCAATGGACTCGCCGGCGTACTTTAGGGTACCCGTCAGAGTGTCGCTCGCGACGCGGAGCGTCGGCTGAGCATACTTCTTGGGGAAGCCCCAGATCTCGCGCCCCGCCGCGATGGGAGGCTCGCAGTCCAGATACATCTGGCTCGTGAAGTTGCACGCCTGTCCCTGATACTCACACGGAATGACGGTTCCGCTCTCCGTGTAGTCGCCAAACCCGGAGCTGTCCGGCATGCGGATCCACTCGTAGTAGACGAGGTTATCCTTATGTGGCGCCAGCGGTTCGGGCACCGCCGCGCGAAGCGCATCGCGATCCGTCTCATAAACAACGATGAAGTACTCCCGATTGACGAACCGATACGGTCCCCGCGGGTAGCTCGGGCTGGCTGCCGGCATCGACGGCAGGCTCAAGATTTCCTTCTTGTTCATGAGAAATGCACCTTCATTCTAGAAAAACTTGGCTTGGATGTCGGTTGACGATTGCGCGCCGACTTTCTCGAAGTGAGCATCGAGGAACGCCGAGGCCTTGTTTCTCCCCAGATCAAATAAGCCGCGGAGAAACTGCCAATCCGAATTCAGCTTGGACGACACGCCGAGCTTCCCTAGTTCGTCCTCGGCATCAATGGTGTGGATGTAGACGCGCTTTAGCCGGCCCCCGTCATTGAAGCCGCTGTCTATGAGCTTCGTAACGAAGTTGACCGCCCGCATCTCGCGCATCAGGCTTGAGTTGAAGCTCAAAGTATTGATCCGATCCAGGATCGCCTGCGCCGTGGTTGGGAGCTCTTGAATGTTTATCGGGTTGATCTGAACGATAAGCACATCCGGCGTGTCCGTCTCATAGAACAGCGGATAGAGCGGCGGATTCCCCATGTAGCCGCCGTCCCAATAGTACTGACCCTCGATGTTCACGGCCTGAAACAGAAATGGAAGGCACGCCGAGGCCATCACGGCGTCTGCCGAAATCTCACGGCCCGCGAAGACCTTGTGCCGGCCCGTCATGACGTTCGACGCGCAAATGAAAAGCTTGACTAACGACTTCTCACGCAGGAATTCGAAATCCACGACGTCCATAAGGACGTCACGCAATGGATTTATATTCAGCGGATTGAGTTGATACGGCGACATCAACCGGCTCAGGGCATCGAGGACATGCCAGCCCGGCGAGTACTCGAGATTGCCGTTTCCGAAAAGCTTGTCGAAGATCGTCGGCTGCAGCGGCGACATACGCCCAGCTTCCGAGACCTTTCGCCAAAACAATTCCAGATGCTCTCGCGCTGATGCAGGTCCGCCCTTCGCGATGCCGTAGGCCGCCACGGCGGCGTTCATCGCGCCAGCCGACGTTCCGACGATGCCGTCTATGGTCAAACGGGTATCCTCGAACAGTCGATCGAGTACTCCCCAGGCATATGCGCCATGCGCGCCGCCTCCCTGGAGCGCGATGTTGATGCGCTTGGGCCCCGCGCTCTGAGAGGAGCCGACTGCTTTGGTGGTCACCTTGGCAGACATTTCACTGAGCGACCCATCCACCCTCAATCGGCAGGGCCGTTCCAGTCATCGAGGCAGCCGCGTCGCTGCAGAGAAACACGGACAGGCCTGCGACCTCCTCGGGCTCGACAAACCGCTTGGTCGGTTGCGCTTTGAGGAGAACGTCTCGGATGACCGCTTCTCGGGAGATTCCGCGCGCGCGCGCCGTGTCGTCGATCTGCCCCTCAACCAGCGGCGTACGGACGTAACCGGGACAGACAGCATTGCACGTGACGCCGAATTCCGCCGCCTCGAGGGCAACCGTCTTGGTCAGGCCGATAACACCGTGCTTCGCCATGACATACGCGGACTTATAAGGCGACGCGACAAGTCCATGGGCAGAGGCGACATTGATGATCCGTCCCCAGGCTGCCTTTTTCATTCCAGGAAGCGACGCCCGGATCGCATGAAAATTCGAGGACATGTTGATCGAAATGATCGCTTCATACTTCGCGATCGGGAAATTCTCTATGTGCTCTACGTGCTGAATTCCAGCATTGTTGACCAGTATGCTGACAGTGCCGAACGCCTTTTCGGCGTCGGCGATCATCTGATAGACCGCATCGGTCTTGCTCAAGTCTGCCGCCGAGTAAACCACTCGCACACCGTGGCGCTTGGCCAGTTCGGCCCTAATGCCTTCGATCTGCCCGGCGTCGCCGAAGCCATTCAGCATGATGTCGGCGCCGTGACTGGCAAGCGCTGTCGCGATCGACAGGCCGATTCCACTGGTCGAGCCAGTGACCACTGCGCACTTGCCCCGCAAGAAGCCTTCCCGCGAGCCTTGTCCTGACGCCTGATTACTCACTTCCGACCCCACGTAATGAATTGAAGGAAAACCAAGGTTTCCAAGGCGACGGTCAGCACGCTATGCCAGCGTCAGTCGGCTGACCGAAAACCTTATCTGGAAGCACCATCATTCAATTCGTGGCAGGGGCAACACGGCTAATTAGTCCAAATTGAACTGAACGATGTTTTCTGCGCGGTCGGGAAGTGCACTAGTCTGCCAAACTTCGTGATGCTGGGGTCTCATTTGCCTATCCAGCATCCACAAACTTCCCTCTTAGGATCGGGCCATTCAAAGATGTCCATCTTGTATCGGCCTCCGCAGTAAATTCGATGCCATGCCCGCTATTGCGAACATAACTCTTGGCAATCAAGAGTCGAGGAGCGTGCGGAGTGGCGAGCCATCTCACTGACCGGACGTCATGATCTCTCACTTCGTGACCTTCCAGCACTTCCGCTATCTCAAGAGCGCGGTGCTGATTTCCCTAGGCGCTTCGATTGCATACGCGGTGCACGATTCCGGCGGGCACCCCGGGGGAGGCACGTGGCTTGGCTATGTCCTCGGCTCCGGGGCCGTCGCATTGATCGCGTGGCTGGCATGGTTCGGAATCCGCAAGCGCAGGTTCAAAGGCTACGGCTTGGTGCACGGCTGGCTGTCCGCCCACATCTACTTCGGGCTTTCCCTGCTGGTCGTAGCCACACTGCACACCGGTTTTCACTTCGGGTGGAATGTCCACACGCTAGCCTACGTCCTCATGATTGTAGTGATCATGAGCGGGGCGTTCGGAGCAGTTGCCTATTCCGTTCTGCCTTCACTTGCCCTTGCGAACCGAGGCGCACAGTCGCTGGAAGGCATGATTTCGGAGATCCTGTCCATTGATCGAGAGGTGAGGGAGCTTTCGGTCGCCTTGGACGACCAGCTGGGTTCGCTTCTTGCCGACGCGACGGAACCGCCACGGTTTGGCGGAAACCTGTGGCATTTGCTGACGGGAAGCGTTCCCAAGTGCCCGACCGCGCTTGGTCTATCGCATATCGAGGGCGTAGCGGCATCGGGAGCCGTTACTCTCGAGGAAAGCGCCGCCTACGCCTCTCTGGCGCGGCTCCTTGGACGGAAACTTCGCTTGCTTGAACGCGCGCGCCGCGACCTGCGATACCGCGCCATCCGAGATATTTGGCTTTTCTTGCATGTCCCGATGACCTTCGGGCTGATCGCCGCCCTGATCGCCCACATCTTCTCGGTTTTCTTCTTCTGGTGACGCGCAAATGCGAGCTCGTATTCAGACTATCACCAGGAAGCGCCGCGGGCTCGCGGACATAGTTGAAAAGGACATCGACGCGCCAGCATTGCGAGTGGGGAGGCGACCAGACTCACACATCTTTCTCGCCGACCCTCGCGTTCTACTGGATCATGCGACCGTAGAGATCGACGCCGAAGGCCCGATCGTCCGATCATCGGGCGGCGCGCGAGTGCTGTTCGATGGACGATCCGAGGCAGTCGCCCGAGTCCGCCCTGGCTCCAAGGCCCGCATCGGCCACTATGAGCTGAGCTTTGCATCCCCGCCGCCGGGCCTAGATCTGATGATCGGGATCGAGGCCGCGCCCCTCACAGAGGCCAACGAAGGCACCGCGAAGAAGCTCGACGATTACTCCGTAGCAGCGCACCTCCCGTCACGCCGTTCTATTGGCTGGTTGGCCGGTCTGGCGATTACCGTGTTCTGCCTCGCCCTGCCCGTACTGGCGGCGCTTACGCCTCTCGGCCACCAGTGGCAAAAAGCACCGCATATTCTGGACATCTGGAATCCAGGACCGATTTCCAATGTGCATAGGACTCTGACTCAATCCTGTACGTCATGTCACTCCAAGCCTTTCGCTGGCATCGAGAACGCCCAGTGTCAGACATGTCATCAATCGGTGAGTGAGCACGCGCCGACCACAAACATAAAGATTTCGGAAGCAAAGTGCGTCTCGTGCCACACGGAGCACACCGGCCCGAAGATGTTAACCAGAAGTGATGAGGCCTTTTGCCTGGGCTGTCACTCTGAACCGGCCCCAAAAGGCGGCGCCGCAGCGACGCCTGCTGTAGTCGGCTTTCCAACCGGTCATCCCCCGTTTCGATGGGGCGCTTCGACTGAATTGCGCGACAGAACAGACAGCGCCGCCTCAGTGAAAAGAATTGGGGCGCCTGCCGTCGACGTTCTGTTCTCGCACGAAAAGCACCTTCGCCCCGATGGCCTCCGGACGGCGTCAGGCACGGAAAAGCTCACCTGCGCATCTTGCCATGTTGCGGAGGCGAGTGGCGCAGCGATGAAGCCCGTGCGAATGGAGGAGAACTGCGGGCGGTGCCATAACTTGGCCTTCGAGCCAAGCCATCCGGAGTGGAGGCTGCCACATGGTGATCCCGCCGTCATAAGGTCGACGATTGCAGGATTCTACAGTCTGATGGCCTTGTCCTCGAGACCAGACGCGGACCTCGCCGATAAGGACGCCCGCCGGCCTGGCGTTACGTCGCGCTCGGAAGCCCTTCAGAGGCAAGCGGACAAGGAGTGGGTCGAAGCTCGCACTCGAGAAGCGATCGGAACAGTGTGGGGACCGAGCGGCTGCGGCCAATGTCATGCCGCGACACTCATCGATGGCGAGTACACTCTCCGCGCAACTTCCAATCACCGCTCCAATTTCGAGAACGCGAAATTCGACCATGCTCGACACCGCAGCAGCGATTGCGGAACTTGCCATGCGGAAAAGTCGGCAAACGACAGCAAGATCGTTCTTCCTGGCATTCAAGTCTGCGCGCAATGCCACGGAGGTCCCTCGCCCGCTCCAGGCAAGGTGGCCACGACGTGCATCACATGCCACAGCTTCCACGTTCAGCCGGACGGCCATCAGACGAAGGAAGTGCGGAAGTGAGAACACTTTCAGTCTGTATGCGGTCGAGAGAAACATCGGCCGCGAGCGCGTTTCTGTCACCTAACCGAGCCTTTCGGCGACTCACGGAGCATTAGTTGCGGGCCGTAAAGACCGCGCTCGGGATGCTTTCGATTTCGATCTCGGCCCTAATGGCCACGTTCGGCAACAGAAAGATGACTTAAGGTGCCAAAGGTAAAGATCGCCATCATAGGGTCAGGGCCTGCCGGCCTCAGTGCTGCCTGCCGAGCGGCCAGCCACGGCGTATCTCACATCCTGATTGAGCGCGCTGATCATCTCTGCGATACAATATTCAGGTATCAGAAGCGCAAGCTCGTCATGTGCACCCCGGCGGCATTGCCGCTTCGAAGTGACGCTCCTTTTGGAGAGGGACAGCGCGAAACCATATTGGCTGGGTTTGGCGAAGCGGTACGGCAGGCCGGCGTCAACACAAGACTCAACGCGGAGGTTGCCGCGATATCCGGCGCACTTGGCGCCTTTCAGATCGCGCTGAAGTCAGGGGAAAGCATTGAGGCCGAGCACGTCGTTCTCGCCATCGGCGTTCAAGGAAATCTGCGCCGGTTGACCGTACCCGGTGCAGAACTTCCGTTCGTACAATATCAGCTTGACGACCCGGACGAGTATCAGGGCGAAAATATCGCTGTAATCGGTGGCGGCGATGCCGGCATCGAGAATGCCCTGGGGCTGGTCGCTAACAACTCGGTCACCCTCGTCAACAACCAGATGGAGTTCGCCTACGCGAAGCCAGCGAACGTCGCGAAGGTTCACGACGAGGTCAAGGCAGGCCGGCTCGATACTGTCCTGGGCGCGACACCGGAGAGAATTGAACCCGGGAAGCTCGTCCTCAAGACACCGCAAGGGGAAGCGACCATCAACGTCGACCGCATCATCGCCCGCATCGGAGCGCTCCCGCCGAGAAAGTTTCTCGAGTCATGCGGCATCGAGTTTGCCAGCGACGCCCCTTCGGCAGTCCCAATTGTCACCCCCTCCTACGAGTCGAGCGTTCCAGGCATCTTCATTGTTGGCGCGCTTGCGGGCTACCCGCTCATCAAGAATTGCCTCAATCAGGGATACGAAGTCGTCGAACGCATTCTGGGAAATCCGGTCCCGCCAGCGGACGAGCCGCTGATCCAAAGCCGCATCGACAAGGCCGGCCTCTCCTGGTCGGTAACCGATCTGATCGATGCTTTGAGGGCCAGAGTCCCGTTGTTCTCGGCTCTTTCTCCTCTCCAGGTCCGCGAAACCATGGCGGCGAGCAACCTGCTCAACGTGCCGGCTGGCGAGGTCGTTTTTCGGCGCAACGACTACACCAACTCTCTTATCGTCGTTGTTGACGGCCACCTCGGCGTCCAGGTCGATCCGCAGGTGCAGGAGCGGCCCATTGCGATAGAGGCCGGATCCTTCGTCGGAGAGATGGGCCTGATCTCGGGCCGGCGCAGGACGGCAACCGTCATTGCAACATCGCCGTCGGTCTTGGTGGAAGTGCCGAGAAACACGATGATCCGCCTGGTGCGCTCGTTCCCGGATGTGAAGCGCCACATCGACGAAGCAGCCATGATCCGACAGTTCCAGGCATTCGTCGCACCCGGTGCAACGCGCGAGGAACTAGCGCCGATTATCGCCCGCTCCAAACTGGTCTCATTCAAGTCGGGGGACGTGCTGATCAAGGAAGGTTCGGCAGAAGATAGCGTATTCCTGATTAGATCGGGATCGGTCGCGATATCCAAGAAGCTGAACAATCGCGAGGTCACCCTCTCCTACGTGCAGGCCGGAAATTACGTCGGGGAAATGGCGATGCTGACCCGGTCGCCGCGATCGGCGACCGTAAAGGCGTCGGTTGCCACCGAGGCGATCGAAATTGAGGCCGACGCGCTTCGCGCCCTGCTGGCGGAAAGACCTGAAATCCAGACCGACTTCGCACGGAAGATGGCGATGCGCGGCATGGAATCAGCCAGAGTCGAGGATGGCCGAGACGACAGCATGCTGGTGGAGGCGTTGCTGGGACAGGGCTTCGGCGAAGCAACCGATGTTCTTGTGATCGACGAGTCCAAATGCGTTCAATGTGACAACTGCGAGAAGGCGTGCGCAGAGACCCATGGCGGCGTCTCCCGGCTATCGCGCGCCGCAGGTCCAACGTTTGCCAACATTCATGTGCCGACCGCGTGCAGACATTGCGAGCATCCGCATTGCATGAAGGAATGCCCTCCGGACGCGCTCAGTCGAACAAAGGCCGGAGAGGTTGTGATCGATCACGCGGCCTGCATTGGCTGCGGAAACTGCCAGAGAAATTGTCCCTACGGCGTCATCAAGATGGCTCACCCGACCGCCAAGAAGCCGAACTTTCTTCTCTGGCTGCTGTTTGGAGCGGGCCCGGGGCCAGGACGCGGTATGGAGATCGAAGGCCCGAGCAAGGCAGTCAAGTGCGACCTGTGCAGCGGGCTGTCCGGAGGCCCGTCCTGCGTACGGTCATGCCCTACGGGCGCGGCGTCGCGTGTACATCCGCAGCAGCTGTTCGACCTCATCAGGGAAGCCGGAAGATGAACCGACCTCACGCGAACCCACGTCGGCTACCGAAGTATTCTGCGACTATCGCGCTCAAGTTCATCCTAGTCGCGTGGTCTTGCCTCATAATTCTGATCGTCTGGCAAGCCAGAGCCTTCGGTCAGCCTGCGGTTCCATCGGAGCCCGTGGACTCGCATCTAGGTGTCGCCAGCTGTGGTGGGTCGACTTGCCATGGCGCTGCCCAGCCAGTCCAAGGCTCTCGAGTTCTTCAAGACGAATACCTGGTGTGGCGTCGTCAGGACAAGCACGCTCGCGCCTACGCGGTATTGCTTGAGCCGAGAGCGCAGAAGATCGCCTCCAATCTTGGCCTACCGGATGCCCACACGGCGAAGGTGTGCCTGGACTGCCACACAGACAATGTTCCGACCGGAAGCCGCGGAAGGCAGTTCCAGATCGCCGACGGAGTCGGCTGCGAGGCGTGTCACGGTGGCGCGCAGCGTTGGCTTGGAACTCATATTGCCGGCACGAGCACCACGACCGATCTGTACAAGCTCGGCCTTTTCCCGACCAGCGATCCGGTCATGCGCGCCCAGCTCTGCTTGTCCTGCCATCTCGGTGACGAGAGTAGGTTTGCGTCTCACCGCCTGATGGGGGCCGGGCACCCCCGACTGAGCTTTGAGCTGAACATGTTCAGCAAAATTCAGCCTGCGCACTATCGAATTGATGACGACTATGCGCGACGCAAGGCGGTGGCGACGGCCGTTCAGACTTGGGCGGTAGGCCAAGCCATGGCAGTCAGTCGGCAGATGGAGATGCTCGAGAACCCGAAAAAGCGTTCTGCTGGACTGTTTCCTGAGCTGTCCTTTTATGACTGCCATGCGTGTCATCATCCTCAGACCGAGTTGCGCTGGCAGCCGCGTGCCGGAACCGGACTTGGCCCGGGAGTCTTGCGTTTCAACGACGCGAATCTGGTGATGCTCAGGCTTGTCGCGGTACAGAGTGCCGGTTCGGCCGACAGTAAACTCGGAAACTTGATGCTTCAGCTTCACCGAGCCATGTCGGAAGGACAAGGCGACGCAAGCCAACTAGCCCGCGAGATCAAGGCTGTTGCCGACGGACTTGCCAAACGGCTCGCCAACCATAACTTTCAAGCTGCGGATCTGCGCGCACTCGTCGCCGCTCTCGCTTCGGATGGGGCGAATGGCGAGCTCTCCGGATATGCGGCCGCTGAACAGGCGACGATGGCTCTGGCGGCGATAGTTGAAGCGTCGAAGCAAGGGCGACTGCTTTCGGACGATCGCCTCAAGGAAGCTGCTGAAGCGCTCGATGACTGTTACGCGGCAACGAAAAAGGCCGATTCATTTGATCCCGCCGGCTTCGCCAAGGCGGTTCAAAAAGCCGAGGCCGCTTTCGCAAAGAGATAATTGTTCAACGGGATACCTGGGACTGCTGCATAAAGCCGGAGATGCCGTTAACGGCCTTCAGGCCCCGGAACGGTCCACTGGTGTAATAGCTCACCCCCGGGCCGGATCGATGCAGCGGGGGTGAAGGCTTGCCTCGCCTCCAGACCATCATTATCAAGGCGTGCGTGACGAGCTTGACGGTCGTCATATGGCTCATCGACCAGGCACGAGCGCAGGTCAATCACCGCGTCACGTACAGTCGGCTTTCTGCTATTAGATGCACGTGAAGTCGGCGACCAATCTGCAGTCCGCGCCGCGCGCGGCGAACCGCCGGTCGAGCGGGCCCAGTCCGACTGCCGAGGCCACCGCTCGCGATGTTGCTCGGAGCCGACAGTGTCTCGTCCGCGCCCGCATCACTTGGCTGCCCATCAGTCGCTCGACCCGGTGCAGCCCACCTGACCGGCCGACAGCCTGATCGTCGTGCCGAACCGGCCTCGCGCCATAGGTCCGGCCGCTGCCGAGAGGGCTCGACCTGATCCTGCAGAGCAGCTCATCGTCCCTTCGCCCGAGGGGGCTGCGTGGCCCCTCCACCGCGCATGGCTGCCGCCCCGCGACGCATCGGCCGCCTCGCACGACCAAGCCGCAGATCAGATCCCCCGTTGCTTCGCGATGAAGCTGAATTTCTTCCCACAAGCATTGGCCCAAGAACGGGGAGGTATGTCACCCGCTAAACGCCCACGGCTTCACGTCAAATTGCTTGAAAGCGGGAGCTGCAACCTTGGCACGAGGACACAAACTCAGCGAATAGAACAGGTACCCACGCTGTACTGAA
>CAZZLX010000026.1:11690-15728 GCA_964655235.1 uncultured Rhizobium sp. | reverse complement strand
GGGCGACCCGCCCGTCGGGACCCGCCAGCGGCAGGACCAGGCGGGTCCAGGACGAGGTCGCGACGTCGATCGGCGGCTGATTGTGCGTGGTCAGCGGCTCCGGCCGCGCCAGCACCGCGCGATAGCACGCGATGTAGAAGGTCGGGATGGTCGAGAAGACCTTCAGGTCCGACGTCTTCTGGTCGGTGTAATCGCGCTTGGCGTGGCGCGCGATCTCGGTGCCGTAGAGCCGATAGCGGTAGTCCCAGCCGTCCTCGAGCACGTCGAGGATCATCAGGTAGCCCAGCGCGCCCTTGAGCTCTATCGGATCGACGACGTCGATCGAGGGCAAGCTTCCGGTCGAACGTTTCGACAGCCACCACTTGAGCAGGACCTCGAGCGGGGCCTCTCCGAGGGTGCGGGTATCGGGGTTCCAGCGAAAGGTCGGCGGCCGGATGTCCTGGGTGGCGAAATAGTCGGAGATCGAGGTCGCGTCGCCGTTCAATACGGCGTTGGTAAAGCGATCGATCAAGGCACGGTCGGTCATGGTCGCATTGGAAGCCCGTCGGGGCCAGTTGTCCACCGGGACCGTTTCATCCTACCGTGCCGGCGCTCAAGCGAAGGGATGGGTATGCGGATCTATATCTCATCGGACATCGAGGGAGTCGCCGGCGTCGTCGACGGCGAGCAGGGCCGGCCGGGCAACGCCGAGCACGAGCGGGCCCGCAGGTTGATGACGCAGGAGGTCAATGCCGCGATCGCCGGCGCCATCGAAGGCGGCGCGACCGAGATACTGGTCAACGATTCTCACGGCCCGATGCGGAACCGGATCATGGAGGACATCGACTCCCGGGCGCGGCTCATCGCGGGCAAGCCCAAGCCGGTTTCGATGATGGAAGGGCTTTCATCGGACTATGCCGGCGTGTTCGCGCTGGGCTATCACGCACGCGCCGGATCGCACGGCATCCTCGCGCACACGATCAACGGTTTCGCTTTCGCAAGGATCACGGTCAACGGCACCGACTTCGGCGAGTCCGGCCTTTATGGCGGCTATGCCGGCGAGATCGGGGTGCCGGTGATCCTGTTCTCCGGCGACGACTGCCTGAAGGCGGAGGTGAGCCCGCTCTTCGTCGGCGCGGAAATCGTCGAGGTGAAGCGCGTGATCATGAACACCGCCGCCGAATCGATGACGCCGAAAGCGGCGCGGGAGGAGATCAGGGCCGGCGCCGCCCGCGCGGTCCGGCGCGCGAAGGAGATCAAACCGTTCCGCGTGCTGCCTCCGATCACGGTCCGGGTCGAGCTCAATTCCGTACCGCTCGCCGACCTGATGTCGCTGCTGCCCGGCAACGAGCGGACGGCGCCTCGGGCGGTCACTTTCACGGCGGGCTCGATGCGCATGGTGATCCGGACTCTGAACTCGATGTCCGCCATGTCCTTCATGCTGCGCTAGGAGCTTCGCCATGACCGACAAGATGATCGCGCGCAAGGACGGCAGCATCGGCTGGATGATCTTCAACAATCCCGAGCGCCACAACGCGGTGTCGCTCGAGATGTGGGAGGCGGCCGAGAAGATCCTCGCCGACTTCGAGAACGATCCTCAGATCCGGGTCATCGTCCTGACCGGCGCCGGCGGCAAGGCCTTCGTCTCGGGTGCCGACATCTCGAAGTTCGAGAGCGAGCGCGCCAGCACGGAAGCGGTCGAGAAGTACAACGCGACCACCGACCGCGCGCACAAGCGACTCGAGAACTTGGGCAAGCCGACGATCGCGATGATCCGCGGGTACTGCATCGGTGGCGGGCTCGCGCTCGCGATCTCCTGCGATCTCCGCATTTGCACGGAAGGTTCGCGCTTCGCGGTGCCGGCGGCGAAGCTGGGCCTGGGCTACAAGCTCGGCGGCATCCAGAAGCTGATCGGTCTCGTCGGCCCGTCCTTCGCCAAGGAGATCTTCTTCACCGCACGCCAGTTCAGCTCGGCCGAGGCGTCGTCCATGGGTCTCGTCAACCGCGTGGTGCCGGACGGCGAGCTCGAGGCCAAGGTCCAGGAATATGCCGAGACCATCGCCGGCAATGCGCCGATGACCGTGCATTCGGTCAAGAGGCTGGTGGCCGAGGCGATGAAGGACGCGGAAAGGCGCGACCTCGCGCTCTGCGAGAAGCTGGTCGCCGACTGCTTCGCGAGCCAGGACTACATCGAAGGCCGCCGCGCCTTCATGGAGAAGCGGAAGCCGAACTTCATCGGCCGCTAGTCTTCCGCAGTCGCCCGGCGATCAGGAGCGCGACCGCGGCGACGAGGCCGAGCGCGGAAATGCCGGCATAGACCGGCCCGTATGCGCCCACCGTCGACACCGCCTTGGCGAAGATCATCGGGCCGAAGGAGTATGCGAGGAAGGTGATGAAGGCGGAGCCAGCGGTGGCGACGCTGATCTTGCCTTTCGGCGCGATGCGGGCGACCTCGGCGAGAAAGACGCCGTTCCACGTGGTGGCGAGGATCCCGGTCGCTCCGAACAGCGCGGCGACCGCACCATAGGACCAGCTTCGGTCGATCGTCGACATCATGAAGGTGGCGCCTGCCGCGGTGAAAGCGAGCACGCGCAGCACCGCGATTGCCGATCCGAGCCGGTCGGCGAGCCAGCCCATCAGGATGCGCCCGGCCATGCCGGAGATCAGCATCGCCGACGACGCCGCGCCGGCCTGCACCAGATTCAACCCGATCTCGTCGGTAAGGTAGGTGACGGCGAAGGAGAAGAGGTTTCCCTGGATCGCAGCCAGGCAGAACGACGCCAAGGTCAGCAGCGGTAGGCTCGGCGTTTGCCACACCGTGCGGAACGGCTCGGTCAGGTTCGCCGGCGACAGCAGGGCGCGCAGCGACAGCGCAACGCTCTGGTCGCGGTCGGCGTCAAGCTCACGCCGCACGCCCTGCACGATCGCGATCGCGACGATCCCGAGGATCGCGGTCAGGATCAGCGCCGCGTGCCAGCCGACCAGAGTGGTCACGATCGGCAGGCTCAGGCCCGCAAGCGCGCCGCCGAGCGGGGCGCCGGCCTGCTTGATCGAGAACATCGCGCTCTTGTGCCGTTCCGGCGTGTAGCGGGCGAGCACGTCGCTGCCGGCGGGCGTGGTCGGGCCGTAGCCGATGCCGAGGATGAGCGCCGCCAGCATCATCGCCGGCCACCAGGGGAAGAAGAAGATCATCAGGCTGGCGGAGGCCAGGATCGCCCCTGCCTGAAGCGCTCGAAGGGATCCCAGGCGCGCCAGTATCGGATTGCCGCTGAGGAAGAACCAGGCCGAGCCGAACGAGATCAGCCCGGCGAGCTCGCCCACGCGCTCGGGCGCCACGCCGGCGGCGCGGGTCAGGATCGGCGCCAGCACCCAGATCGACTGGGACTGGAACGCGGCGACGATCTGCATCAGGACGACCGCCGCCAGCGGCGGAAGCCAGGGAGGAAGCGCCATCGGGCTCGCGCGTCTTTTGCCGGAGACGAAATGCAACGTGACAGTTCGTTGAAGATCGCGCCACCGATGGGGTCCGATGGCGGAATGACGCTTACGAGACGGGCAAGTCGTGCATAATTGCGCCAACCAACAGGAGGACCCGATGGCCGATCCGATCAACTTTGCCGGTACCGTCGAATGGTCGGGCGAGAACCCCGGCATCTCGCTCAAGGAAAGCGCCGACGGCCCGTTCGTGACGATGGCGAGCTTCTTCCGCGTGGTGCTCTCGCCGCATGGCGCCGGTCATGCGCTGGTGCTGCTGCAGGCGCCTCAGGACGGGAGCGCCGCAACCAACGTCTGCTATCACAACAACGAGAAGCTAGCGCGCTACCTCGTCTCCGACTTCGTCTCGAACTTCGGTGCCTTCAAGGGGCTTCCAGGCCTGAAGGGCCTCACCTACAGGAAGCTGGACTCGGTCGCCGCCGGCGGCGATCCGGCGAGCACCTATACCGAGACCGTGAAGGCGGGAGCGGAGACGATCGAGCTGCGGGGATGCTCTCCCCGGGGATGGTCATTCAGTATACCGTCAATTTGATGAGGAGCAATAAAAACCCATGGGATCTGGAC
>CAZZLX010000026.1:0-11680 GCA_964655235.1 uncultured Rhizobium sp. | reverse complement strand
GCAAGCCATTCTGCTTCGCGCTGCCGCCGGACAAGTCGGCGACCGGCAAGCACTACATGCCGAGCCTGTTCATCGGCTGCCAGGACGCCCAGATCACCGTCAACGGCAAGAAGCTGCCGGGCAAGCCGATCCCGCGCGAGATCGCCAGTCACAAGATCTCGACCGCGATGCTCGCCTTCTCGGAGACCTGGATCCGCACCTAGAGCGTGACGCTGCCGCCGGTCGCAAGCGCGCGGTCGGCGGCGGCCAGCACGCGCACCACCTCGAGCCCGACCGTGACTTCGCAGCGATGGCGTCTCTCGCCGCGGGCGGCGTTGTCGGCGAGATCGCCGGCCGCGGCCGCCAGTGCCTGAGGCCTGGGGAAAGCCGGAATCGGCAGCGGCGCATCCCCGCCGGGTCCGCTGAACAGGTACTCGCTCTTGATCTCCGTCGGCTTGGTATGGAGGCCGAGCGACACATCGGACACGGCACCGCCCTTGTGCGTCGCGATGAAGCGGGAGAGCCGGTCGGTCGTGCGCGACGCCGAGATCTTCTCGACCGGGCCCAGGATCGCAGTCAGCACCGATAGCGCGTGCGGACCGAGGTCCCAGAGCGCCGCGCCTTCTGCCTGGCGCCAGACCGAACCGGCATAGGGACTGCCCGGCAGCATCGCCTCGGTGTGCTGACGCACGCGGGCGCCGGTCCAGGACTTCCTGCGCATCTCCTGCAGCACGCGCTCGAACTCGGGCACGAAGCGGCGCGTGAAGAAGACGACGCTGGAGACGTTGTTCCTTTTGACCGCGTCGGCGATCCGCTCGGCCTCGGCGACGGTGGGCGCGATCGGCTTCTCGAGCAGCAGATGTTTGCCCGCGCCGGCCGCTGTGACCGCGAGCTCGGCCTGGACGGAGGGCGGCAGCGAGAAGCTGACGGCGTCGACGGACGCGAGCATGTCCTCGAAACGCGTGAAGCCCTGGATGCCGTGGCGCTTGGCGACGGCGTCCACCGTTGACGGGTTGCGTCCCCAGACACCGACCAGCTCGACCGCCGGCTGCAGCTTCAGGCCGGGGATGTGGACCGTGTCGGCCCAGTGGCCGGTGCCGGCGACGCCGATGCGGAGAGCCATGTCAGACGACCTGGTGCTGTTTCAGGTAGGCGCGGTCGAACTCGATGCCGTGCCCCGGCACCTCGGGCGGCGTGAAGTAGCCGTCGACGATCTTCATCGGCTTTGTCAGCGCGCGGAGGTCGGTCAGCGAACCGCCGTCGATGTTTTCCAGGATGTGCGCATTGGGCAGGCAGCACAGCACCTGGCCGGTCAGCTCCATCATGAAGTGCGGCGCCAGCGGCACGTTCCAGGCGCGCGCCAGGCCGGCGATGTCGAGATATGGGGTGATGCCGCCGACCCGCACGATGTCGGCCTGGATGAAGTCGCACCCGCCGCGCGCCAGGTACTGGTTGAACTGCTGGATCGTGTAGACATTCTCGCCGATCGCGATCGGGCTGGTGACCAGCTGGCGGAGCTTGGCATGGCCGTCTATGTCGTCGGCGAGCAGCGGCTCCTCGATCCAGTGCGGTGAAAGATGCTGGTAGGCGTTGATGGCGCGGACCGCGTGCCCGATGTTCCAGCCCTGGTTGGCGTCGACCATGACCGGCAGCCGGCCCGCGACCTCGCGCACCTTGGTCAGGCGCTCGACATCCTCGGCGATCTCCGGCTTGCCGACCTTGACCTTGAACGCCTTGAAGCCGTCCTTCTTCCAGCCCTTGACCTGGTCGACCAGTTCCTCGGGCGACTTGTTGAGGTTGATGCCGCTGGCATAGGCGAGCATCCGGTCGCGGCACTTGCCGCCGAGCACGTAGGTCAGCGGCTTCTTCACCTCCTTGGCGACGAGATCCCAAAGCGCGATGTCGATCGCGGCCAGTGCCGTCGTGGTGAAGCCGCCGGCGCCGAGATCGCGCACATGGTTCCAGCACTCGTGCCAGAGCGGGCGCGGCGCCACCTCGCGGCCGATCACGAAGGGGCCGAGGTCGCGGTCGATCAGGGATTTGAGCGTGAGTCCGCCGACGCCCGAGGTATGGCTGAAGCCGGTACCGACGAGGCCGGTGTCGGTCCTCACGTCGGTGACGATGATCTCGATATGGGTGACGCGATGGAACGTGTCGCCCCAGGGCTCGCATTGCAGCGGCAGGCTCGCCAGCTGCGACTCGACCGATACGATCTTCAACGCCGTCCCTCCCCCAAAGGTGCCGAAGGAGACTACACCCTTTCCGTCAGCGCAGTGCCGCCTGCGACGATCCCTTCAGCAGGGTCTCGGTATGGACGCGCATGATCTCGGCGTGTGCTGCGACGGCGGCAGGATCGAGATCCGCCTGGGGCCGCGGCTCCGGCTCGAAGTGTCCATACGTGTCCCGACCTCGTACCAGCGTGGCGAAGTCGCGCCCGGCAAGCTGGCGGACGCGGGTCGGAATGTAGCGGATGGCGAAGCCGATGCGTCGATCGTGCGAGCGGTTCGGCTCGGATGCGTGCGCGGCGCGTACGTGGTGTATCGACATCTCGCCCGGGGCCAGCACGACGTCGATCACCGTCTCCGGATCGATGGTGACGGCGATCTCCTGTCCGCGGGTGAGCAGGTTGTTCGCGGTCGGGTTGTCGTCGTGCGGCAGCTGGTCGGCGAGGTGCGTGCCGGCACTGACCTGGAGGCAGCCACTCTTCGGTGTGCTCGGCGAGAACGCGACCCAGGCGGTGACCGCCGCGGGCTCGCTGAGGCCCCAGTAGGTCGAGTCCTGATGCCAGGAGACGAAGGAGGGGTCGCGGGCGTTCTTGACGAAGAGATTGGAGTTCCAGAGCAGCAGGTCGGGGCCAATCAGGTCCTCGACCGCGTCCAGGATCGCCGGCAGGCGGACGAGCTCGTCGAGCCAGGTGAAGACGAGATGGCTCTTGTGGCGGAGATTGCCGGCGATGGCGCCGCCGAGACCGCGTTCGGCCGACTCGAGTTGGGTCCGAAGCGTTCGCGCCGCGGTCTCGGTCATCACCCGGATCGGGAAGCAGACGCCGGTGCGCTCGAACTGCTCGACCGTTGCAGCGGGGAGGGTGCGAGGCATGGAATGCGTCCCGTCAGACCCGCCGATGGTAAAGTGGTGCCCCAGGCCGGACTTGAACCAGCACGCCCTTGCGGGCAACAGATTTTGAGTCTGCCGCGTCTACCATTCCACCACTGGGGCACTCGCGGGCGGACCATAGGGCGGTCGCGCGCAGGCGGCAAGACGCTGCGCGCGACCGCGATTGCGGCCCCAGGCGTCAGCGGCTATGACCGCGATGCGCGGGCCATCCCGCCCGCAGCCCGAAGGAATCGCCGTTGCCCCAGCCGAAAAAGATCGTCGTCACCGGTGCCGCCGGGCTGGTCGGTCAGAATCTCGTGACCCTGCTTTCTGGGCGCGCGGACCTGAGGCTCGTCGCCATCGACAAGCACGCGCACAATCTTGGTGTGCTGGCGCGGCTCCATCCCGAGGTCACCGCGGTCGAGGCCGACCTGGCCGATCACGGGCCCTGGGCCGAGCACTTCGCCGGCGCCGACGCCGTCGTCCAGCTCCATGCGCAGATCACCGGCAAGGGCGCCGAGCCCTTCATCCGCAACAACGTGACCGCGACGGAGCGGGTGCTGGACTCGATCCGCCGCCATCAGGTGCCCTACCTCGTCCATGTCAGCTCATCGGTGGTGAACTCGGTTGCCGATGACGACTACACTCGCACCAAGGAAGCACAGGAGGCGCTGGTGCGGCGCTCCGGCATCGCCCATTGCGTGCTGCGCCCGACGCTGATGTTCGGCTGGTTCGATCCCAAGCATCTCGGCTGGCTGGCGCGATTCCTCGAGCGGACGCCGGTGTTCCCGATCCCCGGCGATGGCCGCTACATGCGCCAGCCGCTCTACAACCGCGACTTCTGCCGGGTGATCGAGGTCTGCCTCGATCGCAGGCCTGACGGCGAGGTGTGGGACCTCGCCGGCAGGGAGGAGGTCGACTATGTCGACATCATCCGCACCATCCGCGACGTGAAGGGATTGCGGACGCCGCTGGTCCATATCCCGGTCTGGCTGTTCGCGCTGCTGCTGCACATCTATGGCCTCTTCACCAGCACGCCGCCTTTTACCGCCGACCAGCTGAAGGCGCTGACCGCCGGCGACGCGTTCACCGGAGTCGACATCGAGACGGTGTTCGGCGTGCGTCCGACGCCATTCGTCGACGCGATCCGAGAGACCTTCTGCGATCCGGTCTACAGCAAGGTCCAGGTGAAGTCCTATGTCTGAGGGCTCGAGCATCGGCGTGCTCGGCGCCGGGCCGATGGGCCTCGCCTGCGCGCTGGATCTGCTGAAGCGCGGCCACAACGTCACGATCTACGAGGCGGATGACCGTATCGGCGGCATGTCGGCTTCCTTCGATTTCGACGGCCTCAAGATCGAGCGCTACTACCACTTCATCTGCGCGACCGATTACCCGCTGTTTAAGCTGCTCGACGAGCTCGGATTGTCCGGCACTCTCAAATGGGTCGACACCCGGATGGGCTTCTTCTATCGCGGCACGCTCTACGAATGGGGGCGCCCGGATCGACTGCTGCTGTTCCCGCATCTCGGCCTCATCGCCAAGATCCGCTATGCGCTGCACGTGCTCTACACCAAGGGGATCAAGGACTGGCGTGCGCTCGACAAGGTCGAGGCGACGGCATGGCTGCGCAAATGGGTCGGCGCCCAGGCATACGAGGTGCTCTGGCGCAGCCTGTTCGAGCTCAAGTTCTTCGAATACGCGCAGAGCCTCTCCGCCGCCTGGATCGGCACGCGCATCCAACGGGTGGCGAAGTCGCGAAAGAGCATCTTCCAGGAGCGGCTGGCGACGCTCGACGGCGGGTCGGACACGCTGCTCTCGGCGATCGAGGCGCGCATCCTCGCGCAGGGCGGCAAGCTCCGGCTGAGCAGCCCGGTGCGCGAGGTCGTCGCCGAGGGCGGGAAGGCGGTCGGCATCCGTCTCGACGATGGAGTCGAGCGCCACGACCGCATCGTCTCGACCGTGCCGCTGCCTTACGTGACGCGCCTGGTGCCGGCATTGCCGGAGGATGAGCGCCGCCGGATCGCGGCCATCGACAACATCGCCGTTGCCTGCGTGATCCTGAAGATGACGCGGCCGGTCTCGCCCTATTTCTGGATGAACATCACCGATCCGGCGATCCCGATCCCCGGCGTGATCGAGTACTCGAACCTTCATCCGGGCGAGGCGCACATCCTCTATGCACCCTATTACATGCCGACATCGCATCCGGGTTGGAAGCGCCCGGACGAGGAGCTGATCGCCGAAGTCAAGGCGTGCCTCCGGCGCGTCAACCCGGATTTCCGCGACGAGCAGGTGTCCGCCGCCAAGGTCTCGCGCTACCAGTACGCTCAGACCGTCTGCACGCCCGGCTTCTTCGACAAGCTGCCGCCGATGGAGAGCGGTCTCGCCGGCTTCTATATGGCCGATACGTCCTACTACTACCCCGAGGACCGCTCGATCTCGGAGAGCGTCGCCGTCGGCAAGCGCCTGGCGGAGATCGCCGGCCGCCGATGAGCACGATGAAGATCCTCGCGTCGTCGGGCGTCGTCCGGTTCCTGCTCGCCGGCGGCGTCGCGGCGCTCGTCAACGTGCTGTCGAGGCTGCTCTACAGCGAGGTCGCACCGTATGCGGCCGCGGTCGTCGCCGCCTATGTGACGGGCATGGCGACGGCCTATGTTCTGAACCGCTGGCTGGTGTTCGGTCCCGGCGATCGCGGCATGCCCGGCGAGGTGGCGGCTTTCGTCGTCGTGAACCTGGTGGCGGTCGCGCAGACGCTCGTCATCAGCCTGGCCCTCGCCTACTATGTCCTGCCGGCCATCGGCGTGGTCCGGCACGCCGAGACGATCGCCCATGTGGCGGGAGTGGTCGTACCGGTCTTCACCAGCTTCGTCGGCCACAAGTACTGGACCTTCCGCAATCACCGGCGCTGAGGACATGTCGGCCCAAAGACCGCTCGCCGCCGACGCGCCGCATCCGCCGCTCGTCGTCGATCTGGACGGCACCCTGATCAAGTCCGACCTGCTGGTCGAGGGCGCGCTCGCGCTGGTGCGGGCGCGGCCGGTCGCCGTGTTCGACATGGCCACGTGGCTTATCGGTGGCGGCAAGGCGCGTCTCAAGGCGGAAGTGGCGCGGCGCGCGCCGGTCGATCCGGCGATCCTTCCTTACAACGAGCCTCTGCTCGATCTGCTCCGGCAGCGAAAGGCGGCGGGCCAGCCGCTCGTGCTGGCGACCGCGTCCGACGGCGAAGCGGCCGCTCCGGTCGCTCGCCATCTCGGCCTTTTCGACGAGGTGCTGGCCAGCGACGGGACGGTCAACCTCAAGGCCGGCGCCAAGCGGGCGCGCCTGGTCGAGCGCTTCGGCGAAAAGGGGTTCGACTACGCCGGCAACGATCACGCCGATCTGGACGTGTGGCCATCCGCGCGCTCGGCCATCCTGGTCAATCCCGAGCCCGGCGTCGCGGCCAAGGCCGAGCGGATCGTAACGGTCGAGGCTCGGCTCGACGATCGCAAGGATGCGGTTGGAACCCACCTGCGGGCGCTGCGGCCGCAGCAATGGTTGAAGAACCTCCTCGTCTTCGTGCCGCTGGTGACTTCGCATGCGGTGCTGGAGCCTCTTCAGGCCCTGAAGGTGCTGCTCGCCTTCGTCGTGTTCGGGCTCTGCGCCTCCGCCGTCTATGTCCTGAACGACCTGCTCGACCTCGCCGACGACCGGCGCCACCCGCGCAAGCGTTTCCGGCCGTTCGCCGCCGGCAACGTGCCCGCAGTCAACGGGATCGCCATGGCGGCGCTCCTGCTGATCGTGGCGTTGGCAGCGGCCGTCTGGATCTCGCCGTTCTTCGTGGCGGCGCTCGCCGCTTACATCGCGGTGACGACGGCTTACTCGTTCTCGCTGAAGCGCATCGTCCTCGTTGACGTGTTCACTCTGGCCGGCCTCTATACTCTCAGGCTGATCGGCGGCTCGGCAGCGCTCGGCCTCTGGCCGTCGTTCTGGCTGCTCGCCTTCTCGATGTTCATCTTCCTCAGCCTGGCGATGCTGAAGCGCTATACGGAGCTGCTCGGCCTTCGCGAGGCCGGCTTGGCCGTCGCACCCGGTCGTGGATATCGCACGACCGACCTCGACCTGCTGGCGGCGCTCGGCGGGGCTGCGGGATATCTCTCGGTCCTGGTGCTCGCGCTCTACGTCAACAGCCCGGCGGTGCTGCCTCTGTATGCGCGGCCGGAAGCGCTCTGGCTCCTTTGCCCGCTGCTGCTCTACTGGGTAAGCCGCGCCTGGCTCGTGGCGCATCGGGGGGACATGAACGACGATCCGGTCGTCTTCGCGGTGAAGGACCGGGTTAGCCGGGGCGTGGTGGCGCTGATGGCGATCGTCATCCTCGCCGCCTTCTGACGCATGGCCGATCCCTACGCGAGCTGGGGCCTCTACCCACCGCTGCCGCAGCGCGCCGTCCAGGTTGCCTGGCGCGATATGGGATGGCCGGACGTCGCCGGCGAGGTCCTGCCGCGCGGGAACGGACGCAGCTACGGCGACAGCTGCCTCAGCGATGGCGGCACGCTGGTGGATGTCCGCGGCATTGACCGCTTCCTCGACTTCGATCCGGCGACGGGGCGTCTTTCTTGCGAAGCGGGGATGCTGCTCGGCGAGGTTCTGGAGCTCGTCGTGCCGAAAGGATGGTTCCTCCCGGTCACGCCCGGGACGAGGCTCGTCACCGTCGGCGGCGCCATCGCCAACGACGTGCACGGGAAGAACCATCACCGTCGCGGCAGCTTCGGCGGCCATGTCCTGTCGCTCGAGCTGCTGCGCACCGATGGCCAACAGATCGTCTGCCGGCCGGATGTCGAGCCGGAGTGGTTCCACGCCACGGTCGGCGGCCTTGGCCTGACTGGGCTGATCACGCAGGCGACGCTGCAGCTCGTACCGGTCCCGGGGCCCTGGCTCGAGGTCGAGAGCGTGCGGTTCCGCGATCTCGACGCCTTCTTCGCGCTCGCCGCCGACTCCGACCGGACGCACGAATATACGGTTGCCTGGATCGATTGTCTCGCCAGCGGGCGGGACCTGGGGCGCGGCGTCTTCTTCCGAGCCAACCATACCGCATCGGACAGGCTGCCGGAGAAGCCGCGTGCGTTGCGGGTTCCGATCACGCCGCCGCTCTCGCCGGTGAACGGCCTCACCCTGCGCCTCTTCAACGAGCTCTACTACCGGCTGCCGCGCGCTGCGCGCTCCGTGCAGCACTACCTCTCCTATTTCTATCCGCTCGACTCCATCCTCGACTGGAATCGGCTCTACGGGCCGCGCGGCTTCGTCCAGTACCAATGCGTGGTGCCGCCTGTCACGGCGCCGGCGTCGCTCAGGCGGATCCTCGATCACATTTCCGCGTCGGGCCGGGGATCGTTCCTGGCGGTGCTGAAGATGTTCGGCGACATTCCCGGGCGCGGGCTGCTCTCCTTCGCCCGGCCGGGGGCGACGCTCGCGCTCGATTTTCCCTTCGCCGGCGCGCCGACCCTGTCGCTGCTCGACGATCTCGATCGAGTCGTCATGGATGCCGGCGGCGCGGTCTATCCGGCGAAGGACGCGCGAATGTCGGGCGAGGTTTTCCGCCGCGGCTTCCCTGCCTGGCGCGAGCTGGAGGCGAGGCGCGATCCCAGGGTGATGTCGGCGTTTTGGCGGCGGGTCACCGCCGACGCGCGCGGATGAACGGAGGCGAGTCATGCGCAAGGTCCTGATCGTCGGCGCGACCTCGGCGATCGCCCAGGCCGCGGCGCGCGCGATGGCAGCGCGGGGCGACCGCCTGTTCCTCGCCGCGCGCAATGCCGAGCGGCTCGAGGCGGTGCGGCAGGATCTGTCGGTCCGCGCCGGTGCGCCGGTCGGGACCATGGCGATGGACGCGACCGACCGCGGCCGTCACGAGGCGCTGCTCGACGCCGCCGAACGCGCGATGGAGGGCATGGACGTGATCCTGATCGCGCACGGCACTCTTTCGGACCAGAAGGCCTGCGAGGCCTCGGTCGAGCGCATGCTGGCCGAGATCGAGACCAACGCGCTCAGCGTGCTCGCGCTCGCGAGCCTGGCTGCCAACCGCTTCGAGGCGCGCCGGGCCGGCACCATCGCCGTGATCTCGTCGGTTGCCGGCGATCGCGGGCGCAAGAGCAACTACGTCTACGGCGCGTCGAAGGGCATGGTGAGCCTGTTCCTCCAGGGCCTGCGCAATCGCTTGGCCGGGGCCGGCGTGCAGGTGCTCACGATCAAGCCCGGCTTCGTCGACACGCCGATGACCGCAGACATCAAGAAAGGCGGCCCGCTCTGGGCCAAGCCGGAGGCGGTCGGCCGCGGCATCGTCGATGCCATCGACGCAAGGAAGGACGTGGTCTATCTGCCGGGCTTCTGGCGCCTGATCATGCTCGTGATCCGCCTGATCCCGGAGCGAATTTTCAAGCGGCTCAGCCTTTAGGAGAGCCGATTGTGACCTCGTCGCCAATGGGGGTCAGCATGCCGTCTCGCAGCATGAGGTAGGCGCGCACTTTCGTGCTGATTAGGTCCGCCGCATCGCGCTTGCGGAGCGTCCACCCGGTGCGCAGCATCGTTTGGCTTCGATAGTGTTGCGCGACGTCCGGGCGCTCGATGTCCGCAATTGTTTCTCCGATGAGGGCCTCCCCGGCGACGATGAGTATCCGCCTCGGGACCTCGACCTTGCCGGCAGGGTAGTAGGCCCACCCGGATACGATGAGCGTGTCCTCTGAAATGTCCGCGGAGTCCAGCGATCCCATTGCTGCGGTGGAAACTCGCAGATGCCACTTTCGACCGTCGATGCTGACGACAGAGTCAGGGGGCTTGAATCCCGGCGGAAAGCCACTCCATCCTGAGGCAGCCAGTGCTCTCACACGGTCGCGTAAGTAATCCGGGTGCGGATAGACTGTGCGGAGGCAGTCGTCCGTCGCCTCGGTGATGTTCCGGACGCACGCGCGTCCATTGACGAGGTCCGTGTGTAGCTTCCGGAAACCGGCGAGGCCGTAGTAGTCGCCGAGAACAGTCGCGCCCATGAGGGCGGTTGCACCAACAAGCCAGATCGAAAGGCCGGTGTTCCATCGGCGAGAGCCGGACCGTGGGCCTAGCGTCAACAAGCTCAGCATCAACGTGGCGATCGGTAGCAGAAGAGCGATCGTCACGTAACGGCTCATGAGAGCTTGCTCGACGCCGAAGGCGACGCGGCCGACCGCCGTCAGAACGGCATTGCCGATGGCAAAGGTGCCGAGAGCCACCCACGGCATGACCTCGCGGAGATCCCGCCGATGGCGCACGGCTGCACCTAAGCTGCACACGACGAAGGCGATACCTATCGCATACCCGATCGTCGCGGCGGTCACTGGATCGCGCCCGAGGGGCCCCGAAAGATACATAACGACGTAGCTCAGAGTGAGATGAAGGTTATCGAGGGCCAAAAGCGGAGACGGGTGATGTGGAGGCCGCTGATAGTCGGCGAAGTAAGCAATGCAGACGAGAACGGCACATGCGATCCAGATCGGAATGATCCGGTTCCGATCGCGGTGGACGGCGAAGATCGGGAGGGTGACTGCCCAGATCAAGGCACCGCTGGCGAGTGCAAACTGCCCCACCGTCGTCGCAATGGCAGCAGCGCCGACGTACAGCCAAGGTCGATCGTTTGAAAGGCTCCAGGTCGCGAAGGCGACCGCGCTCACCAAGGCGAGCACCGTGAGGAACCACTGGATCTGCCATCCCCAGAGCCAGTTCTCCCACTGCGCTAGGGAGAACAGCAGTCCCGACATTGCGGCCGTTGCCCATATCGCCGTCAGTGGATGCAAGCGGTTCAGCGTCGGCCGCATCAGCGCGGCGACCATGCCAAGGGTGCCTAGCGAGATCAGGAAGCCGATGATCAGCTCTACTCGGGTGTTCCAGCCGGTCAGCAATGCGGCCCCGAGCATGATCGCCTTAGGAAAAGGCATTCGGTGCTCGTTGTGCTGCGCAAGCAGCAGATCCCAACGCATGATTCCGTCCCGAGCGGCGATCAGCGTGTCAAGAAGCTCCCACTGATCCCAATAAGGCAGATTCACCCCGTACCGGAGGATCAATGCCAGAACCACCGCGGCCGGGAAAAGCAGGACCGCCCAATGGGCGAAGCGAAGAAGGCGATCCACTCCGGAAACGCTCCTGAGCCCATTGATTTTTGCCGTGCGGATGCATGCCGGGAGGGCTGGATATTGTCAATCTGCCAAAGACGATTGCAGTGACGATCACCGCTCTCTATGACGACATGCCCTAGCTCATCGAGGTCGCGGATGCTGCGCCGGATCTATGACGCGCTCCTGAACGTCGCGGCGCACCGCCATGCGGTGGCGTGGCTGGCGGTCGTGTCCTTCGCCGAGAGCTCGGTCTTCCCGATCCCGCCGGACGTGTTGCTGATCCCGATGATCCTGGCCAGGCGCGACCGTGCGTTCTTCTACGCAACGGTCTGCCTGGTCTCGTCGGTGGTCGGCGGTCTTGTCGGCTACGGGATCGGCCACTGGGGCTTCGAGGCGATCGGCCGGCCGGTGCTGACCTTCTACGGCTATGCCGACGCCATCGCCCAGTTCGAGAAGGCCTTCGCCGATTATGGCTGGTGGCTGATCGTGCTGAAGGG